>CALKDV010000145.1 GCA_938084085.1 uncultured Nannocystaceae bacterium | reverse complement strand
CGAGCCGACCTCGAGATGGTGTGGCGTGGCGTGTCTGGGCGAAACCCCGCGCCCTATGAGGATCGTCGAGGCCGCACCTCCGCGCGGTGGGCCTCCCTCCCCCCGAGCCAGACGCACGCCGCCGTGACGCAACCTGACGCGGTGCTCGGCGGTACCGCCTACGTGGTGGAACGACGCGTCGAGGAGACAACGGACGCTGTGAGCTTGTGGCTTCGCTGCGCTGGAGGAGCGATGCCACCTGCCAAGCCTGGTCAGTTCTACACCGTGAGGGTGCCGCATCCCGGAGGAGCGTTGAAGCGTGCCTACTCCGCGAGCCACGACTGTCGCGACACCACACGACTGCGGCTCACGATTCAGCGGGTTGAGGATGGGCGCGCCTCCACCTTCTTGACCGAGCAGGTGCGAGAAGGCTCGCAGCTTCAACTGCTGGGACCTTCGGGAAGCTTCGGCGAAGCGCTCGCAGATGGTCAGGTTCGTCGAGTCGTGATGATCGCGGGGGGCAGTGGTGTGACGCCGATGGCGGCGCTTTGTCATTCTCTTCTTGGAGGGGAGGGCGAGGAGTTTGAACTCGCGTTGATTCATGGGGTTCGTTCACCCCAGCATGCGCTGTTGGCAGATGAGTTGACCGCCCTCGCAGCGACGAGCGGCGGGCGTTTGACACTTCATCATGTGTACGAGCGCGACGCGCCCCCTGGGCAGCATGTGGAGGGGCGTCTCGTCCCCGAGGTGCTCTCCGTTGCGTTGGACTCGGCGCTCGCGTCCTTGTCGGCGCCGGCGGAGCGGTATCTTGTCTGTGGACCGGCGGGCCTGTTGGACTCGGCCCGCGCCACCTTGCGAGGCCGCGGGATTCCACCGGCGCAGATCGACGAGGAACGCTTCGCCTCCCCAGAGCCGCACGAGGTGGCGAGCGCGGAAGCCGGTTCGGCGCCCCTTACGTTTCTCGCGGGATCTCGGTCACTGCAGGTGGAGGCGAGCACATCCGAGACGATCTTGAGTCGCGGACTGGAGGCCGGCGTCCGCATGCCCTACTCGTGCACGATGGGGGGGTGTGGCGCGTGCAGGGTGAAGCTGCTCGAGGGGGAGGTGTCAATGGAGAACCCCAACTGCTTGACCGCGCAGGAGCGGGCGGCGGGAGAGGTGCTCGCGTGCGTCTCTCGGGCGGTCGGACCGTGTGTGATCGAGGTGCCGCAGTGACCGTCACGCTGACCCACGAGGTTGATCGTGAGGTCTTCATCTTCAAGATGCGGGACCTCTGTGAGCGGACCGGTCTCGATCGGCAGACCATCCACTTTTATATCCAGCAAGGGCTGGTGCCGGAGGGTCAAAAGACCGGCCGTAATATGGCCTACTACTCCGAAGAGCACCTCGAGAGGATCCGCCTGGTGCGGGAGCTCGCTCATCAGCGTTTTTTGCCGCTCAAGGCGATCCGCGCGGTCCTCGACGGAGAAGAGGAGGCCTTCTCGCCCGAGCAGCGCGCCATCATGTCTGAGGTTCGGACAAGGGTGCGCTCGGCGCTTCGACCAACAGCCGTGACGCCCTTCGCTAGCGCCGCTGAGGTCGCCTCACGTACGGGGTGTGCGACCTCCGACCTGCGAGAGTTGGCAGAGGCGGGGCTGTTGACGCTGCGCGGCGACGCGGGCGGCGAAGAGATTCCCGAAGAGGATGTGTGGGTTGTGGAGGCGTGGGCGCGACTGCGGGAGGCGGGCTTTGCTCCGGAGCTAGGGTTTACACCGGCGGACCTCGCGATCTACGGGGACGCGATGAAGAGCCTCGTCCGGTTGGAGGCCCGTATGTTCGCCACGCGGGTGGGGCAGCTGGATCCTGACGCCGCGGGGACGCTGCTCGATCGGGGTCTCCCGCTCATCAACGAATTTATTACGGGGCTGCACACCAGCCGTGCTCGTCAGCTGCTGGCGGCGATCGATTGAGGAAGATGACCATGCTGAACGTTGATAAACTCACCAATCTGTTGCCTGGGAAGATGCGCGAACGAGTGGACGCGTACTTCGAGGCGCTCGACGTCTTCATGGAGATTCGCGACCCAAAGGTGTTGGCCGCGCTCGGGCCCTCGGGTGTTCGCGGGCTCCTGCTTCGCCGCGGCAAACAGGGGCGCCCGAGTCACATGCCGGCCTCCCACGACGCGACCTTCGATTGGACCTACCCTGCGGATTTTCCCGAGATGGCCGAACTGTACCGCCGGGCGAAGCAGGGGCAGTGGGACAGCGACGTTGACATCGACTGGTCGACCGATGTGGACCCTGTCAACCCCGAGGTGCCGCTGTTGCCCCGTTCATTCCTCGATTTCGACGGCCTCCGTCGCGCGGGAATCCGCCTCAATGAGAAAGAGCAGACGGAGGTGACGTTCAGCGTCGCGGCGTGGATGCTCAGTCAGTTCCTACATGGGGAACAAGGCGCCCTCTTCGCCGCCGCGCAGGTGACCGAGGCCGTGCAGTTCTTTGACGGGAAACTCTACGGCGCGACGCAGGTGATGGACGAGGGGCGGCACGTAGAGGTCTACAACCGGTACCTCGACGAGAAACTCAACCGGCTGTACTCCATCAACGACAATCTGTTTGTCATTATCGACTCGCTCATGACCGACAGCCGCTGGGACATGAAGTTCCTCGGCATGCAAATCATGGTAGAGGGACTCGCGCTCGGGGCGTTTGGGGTGATGTACCAGCAGACAAAAGAACCGCTGCTCAAATCGATTCTGCGGCGGGTGATCCAGGATGAAGCGCGTCACGTTCACTACGGCGTGCTCGCATTGCGAGAGCACTTCTTGAACAACCTCTCCGAGCGCGAGCGGCGTGAGCGTGAGGAGTGGTCCTTTGAGGTCGCGCTCTTGATGCGGAATCGATTCATGGCCTACGAGGTCTATGAGGAGTGGTTCGAGGGCTTGATGAGCCGGGAGCAGTGGCGCACGTTCATCACCAACACCCCGGGGATGAGGCAGTTTCGGCAGGTCATGTTCAGCCGGTTGGTCCCCAACTTGAGGGCGATTGGCCTGATGTCGCCGAGGATCCTCCCGCACTACGAACGGGCCGGACTTATGCGCTTTTTTGACGGTCGCGCGGCGGACCAACTGAGCGAAGAGCAATTGCTCTTCGAACTCGATGGAGGCGACATCTTGGCGGCGGCCCAATAGCGGGAGAAGTCGCGGCGTAGTGGACGTCCTCGCGACTTCGTAGGACACTGTATGGGTGCCTGATTCGGGAACGCCGGGGAAGCTGAAGATCCTGTCGCGGGAGCTGTGGCCCGCGACATCGGTGGCGTTTCTCGCGGTGCCTCAAGGCTTGGCCTACGCGACGATCGCGGGGCTCCCACCGGTGGTGGGTCTTTACGCGTCCATGATTCCGCCGGTGGTCGGAGGCCTGCTGCGCTCGTCGAGGCACGTGGTGACGGGCCCAACGAACGCGTTGAGTCTCCTGGTGGGCGCCGCGGTCGTGTCCACCCACAGCGGCGACCCGGTACAGGTCGCGCTCGCGCTCGCCGTGATGGTGGGGGTGATTCAGGTCGCTGCGGGGCTGCTGCGACTCGGCCGAGTCGTGGGCTATGTGTCGACGAGCGTGGTGCTCGGCTACATCACCGGCGCGGCGCTCTTAATTGCGGCAGGGCAACTCTCCAACCTCACGGGGACCGAGGGGGTGCGGGGCACCTTGTGGGCCATGGTGAGGGGGTGGGCGGGAGGTCTTGTGGACACCTCGGGCGTGTCGGTGATGGTGGGCGCCGCGACCTTCCTCATCTTCGCGGGTGTACGCTGGCTGAATCGTCGTCGGCAAGCAAAATATCCGGGCGCGCTGATCGCCCTCGGAGCGGTCACCACCGCGAGCTGGACGATGGGGCTTGAGCAGCGAGGCCTCCAGGTGGTCTCCGACATCTCCGAGATCTCAAGCGGGCTCCCACCGCTCACGCCTCCAAGCGTCGAGCTTTGGCCAGAGCTGCTCCCCCTCGCCATCGCGTGCGCGGTCCTCTCGTTGATCGAGTCCTCTTCGGTGGCGCGCGCCATCGCGGGGCGCACCGGTGACGTCATCGATAGCTCGCGTGAATTCTTCGGCCAGGGGATGGCGAATCTCGCCGCGGGGCTGTTTTCTGGATATCCGGTCAGCGGGAGCCTCGGTCGCTCCGCCCTCAACGAGCAGTCGGGCGCGCAGACGCGGTGGTCGAGCGTGATGTCGGGCGTCGTGCTGTTCGCGCTGGTGATGTTCGCGGGGTCCGCCATCAACCACACACCGATCGCGAGTCTGGCCGGGATTTTGTTTGTCATCGCGTTCGACCTGGTTGATACGAAAAGAATTCTTCAGGCGGTGCGGGCGTCCGGCGCGGACGCGGTCGCGTTCATGGTGACGTTGATCGGCACCTGCTCGATTCGCCTCGACCTCGCGATCTATCTCGGCATCTCCATGAGTCTCGTATTGCATCTCCGGCGCGCCCGGATGCTTGTGATCCGTGAGTTGGTGCTCACGAGCGAGGGGCGCATGCACGAGGGGGCACCGGAGGAGAGGGCACCTCAAGGAGGGGGTATGGAGAGGTCTCAATCGATCGTGGGAGCGCACCAGCACCGCTGTCACAAGGTTCGGATCCTCCATGTGGAAGGAGCGCTGTTCTTCGGCTCCGCCCCCGAGCTTGGCGCCGCGCTGGACAAGATGTCGCACGAGGACGATCTCGTCGCACTGGTGGTGAGACTCAAGCGAACCTCGGGCATGGACGCCTCGTGCGCGGATGAACTCTCCGCGACGGCGATGCGCATGCGGGAGCGAGGACGGCACCTGGTTTTGGCCGGCTTGAATCGGGAGGCGTACCGGGTATTGGAGCGCAGCGGCGCGCTGGATGTCATCGGTGATCAGAACGTGTTTGAGACCGAGCAGACCTGGCTGCGGGCGTTGGATGCGGCGCGGGTGCACGCGATGGTGCTCGCCGAGGGGGAGTGCGCCACCTGCCCATGGCGGGACGGTCGAAGCTTCTTGCCTCCGGCGGTCGCCGTGGAAGAGAACGTCCGGGTGCCGCATGCAGGAGCGCCAGACAGATCTTCGCAGTCGTCGCCCGTGAAGTAGGGGGTCTAGCACCCCTGGGGAGCGTGAACCTTCCTCTCCATGTCCATGATATTGCGGTCATTTGTAAGGACGGGCGCGGTTGCCGGACCCCGAGGGCACCACGACCTGGCGAACGCCGAAAGAGACGCCATGCTTGGGGCGTGGCGGATTTGATCCACATCGGACGACGACCTCAACCTCAAGAGGCAGGGGGCTTGTCCCACGAAGACGACTGGAAGCAGGCGAGCCCCGCGAGGATCGATACGGCGCTCCAGCACGCCCTGGGAAAAGGCGCGGGCGGATGGTTTGTCCTCGACGCGTCGTCGCGTGTAGGACACGCGCTGCAGCGGTTTGAAGTCGCGGGACGGGAGCTGGTGGCGTGGCGGGGTCCTTCGGGACTCTTGGTGGCGCCCGCCGCCTGTCCTCATATGGGCGCGGACTTATCTTGTGGTTCCACGAGAGATGGAAAGGTCGTGTGTCCGTGGCATGGACTCGCGTTGGGCGAAGAGCGTCACGGCGCCTGGGCTCCGCTGCGGACCCACGAAGATGGAATCCTCTCCTGGGTTCAGATCCCGGGTATCGAGCCGCTGACCGACGTGCCCGTTCACCCGAGCCGCCCTACGCATCATATCGCGGGTGTCATTCGTACAGACGTACGGTGCGAGCCTCAAGACATCCTCGCGAATCGACTGGACCCGTGGCACGGCGTTCATTTTCATCCACACAGCTTCGCGAGACTGCGCGTGCTCGAGGAGTCACCAGAGTCTATTTTGCTCCGCGTCTCTTATCGGATCGCAGGGAGGGTCGCGATGGAGGTGGACGCGACGTTTGATTGCCCCTCTCGTCGCGTGATTGTGATGACGATCGTTCGGGGCGAGGGTGAAGGCTCGCTGGTGGAGACCCACGCGACGCCGATCGATGATGAGCGCTGCGCCGTCATCGAGGCGACGATCGCGACTTCAGAGCGGGGCGGATTTCTGGCCATGGCGCGCTCCTCGCTGATCCGCCGCGTGATGGCCTATTTCATTGAGCGGAGAGCGGCGCGCCTTTGGGTTGAAGACGCGATGTACGCAGAGCGCACCTTCGCGTTGCGCCAAGGGGAGTTCGAGACGATTCGGCAGCGCCCCGAGGCCCTGCGTTCACGGGCGCGCTGACGGGGGAGATGTGGCCGCGCTCGGCTCGGCTGCTGGCGCCGCTGACTCCGAGGATGAGCGGGGCAGCGACGGTGAGGGACGGCCTCGTTCGGTGGGCGGCAAAAACCCCCTCAGCGGGACGGTGTACAGCTGGGTGGGGCGGATCGCCTCGGCTTGGAAGATGCGATTGGCGGCCAAAATACCGGAGGTGGCCGCGCCTTCGAGCAGCATGGCGGGGCACGGGAGCTTGACCCAGTCGCCCGCGAGCAGCAGCCGAGGGTGGGCGGTGTCGGTCGTCGGACGGAACCGGTGCAGGCCCGTGTGAAAGGCGGTGAAGTCCGCTTTCACGTAGGCGTGTCGGTGGGTGATGTTCGCGCCGCGAAGCTCTGGGAATTGGTCGAAGAAGTCTTCGAGCAAGGCCGCTTCGATCGCCTCGTCGTCGCCGAAGTCGTCGGGGACCGCGTAGCAGTGGAGTTCGAAGACGCCGCCTCCGTGCTCGGCCGAGAACTGCGCGGAGGTCTTCTCGATTCGGTGATACAGCGAGACAGAGTCGAGGAGCTTCCCGCGGTCCGTCATGACGAAGCCGGGGAGATCACGTGTGATGTCGCGGTCAATCCAAATTCGGACCACCGCATACCGCTGTGACGCTCGCATGCGCTCAAGATTGGAGACCAGCGCGGGGTCGAATTCTTGGATGGTCTCAGAGCGCGCGGCGATCTGTCGCGTGGCCATCACGTCCGTGGCGAGCACGGCGTAGTCGAAGGGGCGTCCGTCGACGCTGACGTGCTCCTCCGCCAACTCGACGCTCTCGACCCGCGTAGAGGTGCGCAAAACGACCCCATGAGATTCGAGGTGCCTCCGGATGGGCGCGAGGATCGTGAGCTCATGGTCGTCGTCGGGGATGTCGT
This sequence comes from uncultured Nannocystaceae bacterium, assembly GCA_938084085.1. Lineage (GTDB taxonomy): Bacteria > Myxococcota_A > Polyangia > Nannocystales > Nannocystaceae > JAAZXR01. Next base: position 348 of record CALKDV010000145.1, on the reverse strand, counting down.
AGAGCAGACCGTGGTCGTGACTTAGAAAGTAGAAGTGGAAGCTCTTGATGAGCTCGGCCATGCTCATGTGCTCGGGGCTCGCGAAGAAGGCCCGTGAGAAACTGTTGAAGACAAGCTGTAGTTCGCTGGGGAGTTTGACGTCGTCGGCGAACGACTGGAAGGAGATGTCGTCCCAGCGCTCAAAGGTCTCGGAGGGGTCGTACTCCATCATGGACTGCATCCGCTTCATCTCTGGTCGCAGTACGTCGCGAAAGCGCATCATGCCGGTCCCGAGCAAGGACACCAGGTTCAAGATCGGGGCCCTGTGAAGTTTCGCGAACCCGTAGGCGCGACCCGCCTCGTCGAGGA
>CALKDV010000144.1 GCA_938084085.1 uncultured Nannocystaceae bacterium | reverse complement strand
GATTCCAGAGTTGTCGGCGGCGCTCAACCCAAACAAGGTGCCCGAGTACGAGGCGGCCGCGGTGGACGGCACGGGAGTCTTCGAGACGCTCAAAGCCCTCGCGAAGCAGGTCCTGAACGAGCTGCGCAAGGGCACGACCTAGCTGCCCTTGGCGACATTCCGAGGCCGGCACCCGTTGGCCGGCGCTCCGTCTCCGATGAAAAAGCGGAGGGTCCTCACAAGATCTGCTGTGTCATCCGAGCCAGATGTTAAATTTGCGGCGCTGGTCGCGGCGCAACTGTGTATGATGCGCGTCGTCGGGTCCTCGTTTTCTCGCTACTCGACGCCTCAAAAGGAGTAAGTCATCACCATGGAAGTCGGTTCTCAAGAGTGGATTCAAGCGTCTCTAGCCAAGCTCGATGAGCTGGAGTCCGAACGCGAAAGCATCGCAGGCACCGTGAACAACGCGACCAGCGAAGCCGTCCGCACGGAGTTGAACGCCGAGCTTGCCGAGCTCGACCAAGAGATCGCGGCGCTGTATGGCCAGCTCGAATCCGTGGCTGGCGACGACGACGACGACGACGCAGCGGCTGCTCCCGTGGATGCTGCCACCGAGCCCGAGCCTGAGCCAGAGCCCGAGCCTGAGCCCGAGCCCGTCGTCACTGCCACCGAGCCCGAGCCTGAGCCTGAGCCCGAGCCCGTCGCAAATCCGTTTAAAACGGCGCCCGCCACTCCCCCGGCTGCCGCCCCCATGAGCGTCGATTCTGCCCCCATGGAGGCCCCAACCGCTGCCCCCGTCATGAGCGAGGCCGAGCTCTTGGGCAACGAAGGCGGCGGCAAGGGAAAGATTATTCTTGTCCTAGTGGTCATCGCCGGGATCGCGGTCGGCGGCTTCTTCATGACACGTGGTGGCGCACCTGCAGAACAGGCGCCGGCACAAGCAACCACGCCTCAAGTATTCAAAGCCAAGTCCGTTCTCGACGACACCCAGGGGCCTCGCGGAGCCAAGGGCCAAGATGTCGATCGAACCCCGGGCACCGAGGTGAAAAAAGCACGCCGCAGTGGAGGTGGCTCGCGACGCAGCGCTGGCGGCGGTGGAGACACCAACACCCAGGGACAAGATCCGAGCAGCCAACGATCGCGGAAGCTTGAGATCAGCGACTCCAAGAATCCGCTTGGGGATTAGATCCCGCGCGCGCTCGGCCTCGCCGGTGCGTGCCCGCAGCAACCCGGCACCCGCGGTGGTGCGGGTGGCCTTCGTAAACTGAACCGCTCAGTCGTCAGACTTTTTCGGCGCGCTCGGGGCCGGCGCGCTCGGGGCCGGCGCGCTCGGAAGATCGTCGAGCAACGAAGCCCACGACGGCGTCGACGCGGGACTCGCAGGCTTGGGCGCACTCGGTGAGGGCGCCGCGGGTACGGACGGAAGGCTCGGAATGGGTGGGAGATCCGGTAGCGACCTCGCGGCCTTCACCGGCACCTTGGGCGACGGCGATGAGGCATCCGGCAGCGTCGCGGGGGCGATTTTTTCTGGGTTCAAGAGCGGGGACACCGGTCTCGGAATCGAAACTCCAGCCTTCCCGGGCGACGGAGCCCCTGCGCCCTTGGAGCCGAGAGGGTTCGAGAGCGCCGCCGCGAGGGACGGCTTCACGGCCCTCGGTGATGACGAAGGAGCAGGCGCGGTCGCGGGCTTGGGCGTCGGCGCGGGTTTAGGCGCGGTCGCGGGCTTGGGCGTGAGCGCGGGTTTAGGCGTGGGCGTGGGCGCAGAGGCCGCCGTCGGCACTTTCGCAGCGCGTAAAGGAGGCAGTCCGGCCAAAATCTGTGAACCAGACTTCACCTCCGCTTTCGGTGAAGATGAAGTCGAACCCAACGAAGTCGCCCCGCGCTGCTCGCTGAGTTTGCTCAACGACGGCAACGAGGGCAGCCTTGCGGCGACGCTTGGCCCCACCTTGGGCGTACCGCTCGGCGCCGCTTGAGACGCCGGACTCGCCGGCGGAACATTGACCGTTCGATCGGAGTGCGCGGCTTGCCTGGCGGCGTGCTTGGCCGCCTTGGCTTTGGCCTTGGCGTCTTGGCGCTCACGCCGTCGCGCCTCTTTCTTGGCGCGTTTGTCCGATTTGGAGGGCTTGCCCTTTCGCCGCTTGGACGGGACTGGCGCGGCAGGCGCCGTCGACGAAGTGACCGGGGCCTCCTTGAGAGACGCGGCGCCTTCGACCGATTGATCTTCTTGGGCCTGCTGCTGTCTCGCTGCCTTTTCACGCGCCTTAAGCTCGCCCCGCAGGCTCTTGCGCGCCCGCTTCACCAGCGCGTGCACCACGGGATCTCCTTTCGAATCGTGAGCCGCGAGCCGCTCGAAGCAAGCGATGGCTCCGTCTGTATCGCCTTCTCGATGCAACGCGACGCTCTTGGCTGCGAGCGCGCGAGGATGCGCTGCGAGGCCGCCCTCGAGGGCCTCAAGCTCCTCCACGACGCCCTTCATCGATCCCGGAATGGAGAGCTTGGCGATGGCCAAATCAAGGCGGACTTGGGGGTCGAAATCCTCGAGGTCGCCGAGATCGCTCAGCTGAGCGAGGGCCTCCTTATGATCGCCGGCCATGACCAACGCGTGCGCTTGCGCGGCATGCATCGAACGCGCTGCCGTTGGAGCGACGCTGGCTTGTCCCGCCCGAGCATAGGCCGCCGCCGCCGCCCGAAAATCTCCGATTCTCAGCTGCAGCCGACCCTCCATCAACGGCGTGAAGTTCGCCGGCGCAAACCACTCCACCGACTTACGCTCTCGCAGCGTCGCCAAGAGAGTCCGAGCTCCCGCTGCGCTGGTCGTTTGCCGCACCTCACCGTCCAAACGATGCAGCGGTCTCATCCCTATCGTGCGCGACAAGAACCAGCCGGCGATCCCAGCCAGCGCAAAGCCCACAGCCACGCCAATCTGTCCGCGAGCGATCCACGCCAGCAATAAACTGAACGCCGCAATGTTGAAGCTCAAGAGACGACCTTTTAGGGGGCGGGGCCCGCGGGTCCAACAAGAGGATTCCACGCGGTCGTCAAACACAAGATCGATGGGGGCGCTCACAGGGTCGCCACTGTGCACCACTCCACGCGACGCCCGCAAGATCGACACCCGCATGACAGTTCTTCGGCCTCGCTTGCTACACTTGCCCCCGAGGACGGCAGCGCACGCCGCCCTGTCTCGCCACTCATGCCTTTAGCGCGTTTTGCGCACTTCACTATGGCCGCTACGCCCAATAAATCCCCTGAACAAGAAGACGACGCGAGCGACGAAGCGAGCGTCCTCGAGGGTCTGCTTCATCGTCGCCACAACGCCGCCCACAAGGAGCGTCGAGCCCGCGACGCGTACGCCTTCGGCGTCGATGTCCGCCGCACCCGCTGGTTTATCCAGCACCGCCTGCTCGGCGCGGGTCTGCGCGGGGTGGAGCGGCAATGGAAATCAGTGTGGGAGATGCTGCAGCGCGACACCCTCGATCACGAAGCCACGTGTCCCGCTCCCTTGCTGCGCGAGCTCGCCAACTGCGTCAAAATCCTGGGCGCTCCCACCCCCACTGTGTCCTGCCTCAACGAGCGCGCCCATCTCTCCGGCGCGTGGCCAAGCGTGACGGCCTTGGGCACCAGCCACGGGGACGTGCGCCATCTCCTCCTCGACCTCCGCGGGATCCAGGCCCTCTCCGACACCGAGCGCAGGTTCGCGTTGGCGTCGGCCCTCGGCCATCTCCAGTGTGACCACGCCTTGTTCTTCACGGCCGCCCTGGTCGCCCGACTTGAGGAGTCTGGCGTCCTCTATCGCGGGCTCCAGCGGGCGCTTCGCCCCACGACCAAGCTCATGTGTTTCTCCGCGGATCGAGCGGCGCTCCTGTGCGGTGACGGGCTGGAATCCACCATGGAGGGCCTCCGACAACAGGTGGCCGAAACCCGCAGCGTCAACACGCGATGGCTGCCCCAACCCTCAAGTTACGACCTCCGCGTCACCGCGATCCGGGAGTTCTTTCGAAGCGATGTTCACGCCCGCATCCTCAGCGCGCGGATTGTTAAGATGAACAGTGACCGCTCGTCGACCGACGGCGACGCCTCCGCCCCTCAACCCCACGTCCCAGACGACGCGTGGTCGGTCGCGAAGGTCGACCGGCGCCTCACCCAAAGGCTCGGCCTCCTCTAAGCCACAGACAACGTCATGGCCACCACCGCCCCCACCACCCTCACTTCGGACGACTTCATCGCGGCCTTGACCGACCTCGCGCGCCGACTGTCCACGATCGCCACTGACCTCGGGCTCCGCGACGTGGCGCAGGCGATCGAGGACGACCGTCACCGACGGATCGATCAAGGCCGACTCCGAGTCGCCATCATCGGCGAGATCAAGCACGGCAAGAGCACGCTCATCAACGCGCTGCTCGGTCACGATGTCCTCCCCGCAGGGGTCACCCCCACCACCGGAGCCCTCGTGTCCATACGTCACGGTCGGGAGACTCGGCGGCTGCGGATTCCCGCGAACCCCCGTGAGGAGGAGGTCGAACTAGACGAGGGGACATTTCGCGAACTCGCCCGAGGTCCCAAAGACAGCGGCGATCTCTCCGCGCCCCACGACGCCTTGCGAGTCGAGGTGAGCGGATCTCAACTGCACGGTGAGCTCGAACTCATCGACACCCCCGGACTCAATGACATCTCCAAATTCCGCAGTCTCGTGAGCCGCGATGAATTTCCACGGGCGGACGTCCTCGTGATCGTCCTCGACGCGACCCAGGCCATGACGAAAAGCGAGCTCGAGCTCTTGCGCGAGGCGCTCGAGGCGGTCGGCGGGCTCCAACGCACGGGCGCGACCCTCGAGGTCGTCATCAACCGCATTGACTTGCTGGGAGCAGACGACGCCGCCACCGTCGTCGACCACGTCGCCACCAGACTCGCTGAAATTCTGCCTCATCGACCGACCCCCTTCACAACCGACGCACGCGGCGCCCTCCAAGACCCAAGCGGTGAGAGTCCTGGCATCCGCGATGTGGCCCGGCTACGTGAGCGCCTCTCGTTCTTGGCCGACTCGCGCGAGACTCTCCTGCCGGCGCGCATGAGGAGCGGCCTCCTCAAGCACGCTCATCTGCTCGAGTACCACGCCGCCATTCACGCGCGGTGCGTCGCCCTCGACGCGACCACGCTCGAATCCGAGATTCGCGCCGTGGATCGGGCCGTCGTCGACGACCTCCTCGACGAAGCGGCCCTCCACCAGCGCATCAACGCCATGCGAAACACGCTGAAAGAAGATTTTCGGGCGTCGGTGGCTGAGCGATTCAAGGCGCTCAACGAGCGCGGCGCGACCTATCTGGAGCGCGCGGATCTCCACGACCTCACCGACGCATTTCCCGGCGCGTTGCGAACTGGGATCCTCGAGGCGGCGCTCGAAGAATCCAAGCGTCTGCGAGGTTCGCTGGATGACTTTTGCGATGAGCTCATCGCGACCCACAGCGACCTCGCCTACCGCCGGGTCCTCGAGTCCAACTTGCGACTTCGGTTCGAGACCCCTCCCATTTTTATTGAACCTCCCTCCGTACTTGTGGAGGCGGGGAGCCTCGCCCTCGGCTTGGGAGGGACCATCGTCATGTACTTTGGCGGAACGGTGCCGGGCATGCTCATGGCGGTCGCCTCCCCACTCGCATCGATGGTGCTTCGTGAGCGAGCGATCAAAGAGGCTCGGGCTCACTGTAAAGAGCGCATCCCAGACGCGCTCGACGCCGCCCAACATGCGCTCACGACCTCGCTCGAGCGCGTGATCGACCGCTACATGCACGCGCTCGGCGGACATATCTCGCTCGCCCGCGATGATCTCGGCCAACAACTCCAGACCGTCCTTCAACACGCCCGCGAAGCCCAGGCCGCGGCGAGCGACGCCCCCTCCGCCGGGCAGGCATCGGACGGGAGCTTCGTCAAACCCAGCCACCAAAAGCGGCAGCTCCTCAACGAAGCGACGCGATGCCGGACGGAGGTGGCCGACATCGCCGCCGCCCTCCACGCCCTCACGGAGGGGCCGGTCTCGTCCGTGAGCGCCACCGAACCCCGAACCCTCCATTAGTCCCCTCCGGATTCCCAGGCCACCCCATGCCCTCGAACGAAAAACCGACCGGACCTCTCATCTCTGTCGGTGATGCACTTGGAGGGATCGCCCGACGTGTGGGTGAATTCGTCTCGGGCGTCTCGGACACCGTCACGCTCCCCGAAGTCGTCCGCGCCGCCCTGGCCGAAGGCTCCATCCTCCAGCAGCAGGGCATGTGCCAAGAGGCTCAAGAACGGTACCTCGCGGCCTCCCTCGAGCGCCCCGAGGATCTGGTGCTCTCCCAGGCGCTCGTTGGTTGTTGGATGGAGGCGCGGCTCTTCCACTCGCAGCCCCTCAAGGTGCCGACATTTCCAGCGGATGACAGCCCACGCTGGGCCACCATCCGCGACCTCGTCAGCGCCACACAAGCCCACCAAAACAGCGAACACGAGCGATGCCTTGAGCTCGTCCGCAAGGCCCGGCGGGCGCAAAAGATCGGACCTCGCGCGGTCCGTCGAGTCCTCGATCGAGGTGCGCATATCCTCGCGGCCCACGCCTACGCCTCCCTGGGCAGACCCCGAAGGGCAGCCCACGAGGTGCTCTCTGCCCGCGGTACGATCGATGACTCCACCAACCTCCGCGTCCACGCCCGCGTGCTCGCGCTGGGCGTCCACGTGATGTTGGCGGAGGGACGATACGAAGAGGCCGAGCACTGGACCTCAGAGTTCGAACGCGTCACCCAGGGAGCGGCTCTCTTCGAGCCAGAGGCGCGCGAGCTCCGAGCGCGCCTGGGTTCTGTGCGGGGACAACACCGCGACGCCCTCGCGCTCGTCGATATCCAGAAGGCGGGCATCGATCCCTCCTCCGCCCACGTCCGAGTGGGCCTGCTGTCTGGAGACGCCGATCAAGCGCGGCGAGTCTCGCTGGCATACCTGCGCGGCGCCCCCGCGGACATGGACCGGCAGCGGCTGTGGGCCCTGGCCCACCTTCGAGGCGATGAAGCCGGGGACAACCCCTGCGCCCAAGACATCCTCAAGGCACTGTACGAGCGCGCGTCCAGCCTTCCCATCGCTGCGCGCGCCCCCTACGTAGATGAATACGCCTTCGTCGCGCTGGTGCTCGATCGCTGCGATCGCGACGCGCTCTCCGCCTTGCTCCAAGGCCCCCCATCCTCGGAAGAAACTGTGTTGGCCTATCTGCGCGCGTGCGATGAGGATCCGTCGGCGCTCGACGACTGGGTCAGCAACGGACCTCCAGCCCGGCTACGGCGACATCGAGAGTTCGGCGGTCACCGGGGTCCTGACGAGGTGAGCCCGCTGCGCGACGGTCCCTCACGCGCGCGAGTCCTCGCCACCCACCGCGCGCTGATTCTTGCGAAGTGGACGCTCTCGCGTGACCGACGTGAAGAGGCGGCCGAGCTGCTCGTGCGCGCCTTGATTGAAGATCCAACCTCCCGACAAGCGGCCGCCATGCTCGGTGCCCTGTCCGCGAACCAGGCGATCAACTCTCTCGAGCAGGCTCTGCGCGCCGCGACGGACGCCCTCGCGAAGATCCCCGCCAATATCGGCGGCCTCGAAGTCGGCGCCATCGACACCCAACTGCGGGCGGTCATGGCCGCCCGAGAGCGTCTCGTCCGCCCCCTCACCATCGCGGTCATGGGGGAATTCTCCTCGGGGAAGAGCTCACTCGTGAACGCGTTGTTTCGAGCCAAAGTCGCGCCGACCGGCGTCTTGCCCACGACCAGCACGATTAACATCTTCCGCCGTGGAGACACCCCCCGCGCGCGCGTCCATCGCCGCGACGGCACATTCACCCTGCTCGAGGAGGCACAAATCGCGCCATTCCTCCACGCCCTCGATGAGACCAGCGCCGCACAAATCCGTTTCGTGGAGATCGAGCGCGACGGCGAGGTCATCAAGAACGCCTCCATCGTCGACACGCCGGGACTCAACGCGCTCGACGCCTATCATGAAGAGGTCGCTCGAGAGTTCATCGACGAGGCGGACGCCATCGTGTGGGTCTTCTCTGCCACGCGTGGCGGCGCCGCGTCCGAACGCACCATGCTCGAAGAACTCGAGCGCAGCGGTCGGAAGGTCGTTGGCGTCCTCAATAAAGTGGACACCCTCACTGAGGAAGAGCGATCGGAACTCCTCACCTATCTGCGAGAGCAACTCGGCGACGTCCTCGCTGCCCTCGTCCCCCTCTGCGCCACAGACGCGGAACGCTGGCGGATCGAGGCAACAACCACCGACCGCGAAACCGATCCCTTCGCGCCGGTGGAGGCCGCCCTCGACACGCACTTTCTCATCCACGCCCGCGCCTTGAAGCGGAGACTCACCGCCCGCACACTCTTGCGCGCGCTCGAGGCCGTCCGCGACTCGCTACACCAGGTCATCGCCCAGCTCGAGCAGGAAAAGTACGGAGGTGAAGCCGACCCGGGGAAGCGTGACGTCACCGCCGCCCTCGAGCGATTCGCGGAGCGCTTGAAGGCAGCGCTTCTTGCCCAAGACGAATCGCTGACCTTAGAGTGGCTCGCCTCAGGGTTCTTGGAGAGAAGTCGAGGGAGCGCCCCCTTGCTCGACGTGGACGCCTCGTTCGCCTCGGACCACCTTGAACAGGTCCTCAACGAGACCATCCGCGACACGCTCGTCGTATTCTCTCGAGAAGGAGAGCTGGAGTTGACCCTCTCGGAACATCTTGGCGCTCGCTTCTTGCCGTGGGCTGCAGGTCATATGGCGGCCCTGCGCGACGCGCAGGCCCACGCAAGAACCTTGGCAGAAGCTCAACGCCGCGCGCCGGATGGGGAAGGCGCCATTCGGTCCTCCATCCGAGACAATCTGGAACCGATCGCCGCCCGCTGGAGGGATCAGCTGCTCCGGATGCGTTCAGAGATCGAGGAGTCGGCGGCCGAACAAGAGCGACGGCAGTTGGCCACGGGCCGAGCGCTCGCGACCCGATTGCGGACAGCACACCTCGCGGAAATCGAGGCGCTGATCGGCTTTGTTAGGTCCCTCGAAGATGAGGTCGACGACCGCACCGGAGAAAGCGAGTGAGCCCCTCCGCACCCCAGACCCCCTGTTGTTTCGGGGTCGATGAGGCCGGTCGCGGGCCTATTCTCGGCCCGATGGTGCTGGCCGTCGTAGGCCTCGATCC
>CALKDV010000143.1 GCA_938084085.1 uncultured Nannocystaceae bacterium | reverse complement strand
CGTCGCCACCGAGGCTACGTTTCGCCTCGGCGATCCAGATCCGGTCCTCGGCCGCTCCCTAGAGGTTGATCTTCGCGATGACACCTCGCAGGTGCAGATCGAATTCAAGACCCTGCCTGAGGGATCTGGACTGCAATGGCTTGACCCACAACAGACCGCCGGCAAGACCGCCCCCTTCTTGTACTCGCAATCGCAAGCCATCCACGCGCGCACATGGTGGCCGTGTCAGGACACGCCAGGGGTTCGGATGACGTACCGCGCGACAGTGACCACACCCAAGGGCTTGATCGCGACCATGTCTGCCGCCCAAAAGACCGAGGGGACCGACGCGGCAAACGGCGAGTTTGAGTTTGTCATGGAGCAGCCCATCCCCGCCTACTTGGTGGCGCTCGCCGTGGGAGATCTCCAGTTCGCCTCCATCAGTCCCCGGGCCGGGGTGTGGGCGGAGCCGGCGGTGCTCGAGCGCGCGACCTCCGAGTTGCGTGACCTCGAAGCCATGATGGAGGCCGCCGAGGCGCTCTACGGTCCCTATCAATGGGATCGATACGATGTGTTGTTTCTCCCTCCCGCCTTCCCGTTCGGCGGCATGGAGAATCCGCGACTCACCTTCGCGACCCCAACAATATTGGCCGGGGATCGCTCGCTTGTCGGACTCATCGCGCACGAGCTCGCGCACTCTTGGAGCGGCAACTTGGTCACGAATGTCCAATGGTCGGAGATCTGGCTCAACGAAGGGTTCACGACCTACTTTGAGCGACGCTTGATGGAGGCGTTATACGGGGTTGAGCGCGCGAATATGGAGTGGTCCCTGGGGTTTCAAGACCTCCAGGGCACGCTGGAGGAGACGGTGAACTCCCCCGAGTCGCAGTGGCTCCACCTCGACCTCGCGGGTGAAGATCCCGACGCCGGCCTCAGCGACGTCGCCTACGAGAAGGGGGCGCTCTTCCTGCGGACGCTCGAGCACCGATACGGGCGCGCTCGCTTCGACAAGTTTTTGCGGCGATGGTTTGACCAGCACGCGTTCACCAGCGTGACGACCGAAGAGTTCATCCGCTTTGCGAACGATACGCTCTTGATCACGACACCCGAAGATGGGCAAGCAGCTGAGGATCTTGAGGCCTGGATTCACGGACCCGGCGTGCCTCCCTCCGCCCACCTCACGCCCACCGCCGCCTTCGGCACCGTCGACACGCTGCGGGCGAATTTTCTCGCCGACGGTGAGATCGCTCCTCTTCGTGAGGCCTCATGGTCTGCGCATGAGTGGCTCCATTTCCTCCGCGGGATTCCCGAGGGCGTCGACAGTACACGGCTGTCTCAACTCGACGACGGGCTCGAGTTCACCAAGTCCGCGAACTACGAGCTCCTCGCCGAGTGGCTTGAGATCTCCATCCGTGAGGGCTACGAGCCAGCGCAGCCCGCAGTGGAGGCCTTCCTGCTTGAGGTGGGGCGGCGCAAGTTCCTCGTGCCACTGTACCGGGCGCTCGCCGCGTCCGACCTCGCGCGCGCCAAAGAGATCTACGCCCGCGCCCGCCCCGGCTACCACGCGATCAGCCAGGGAACCCTCGACGCCATGCTCCGCAAGGAGTGAGCGCAAGGCGGTGCGCGGTCACAAAAGCGCGAACCGATGTCCACGGTCACGACACCGGAGGGTCGTCGCGCCGAGGGCCTCCATCGCAGCCGCGAGAATATAGAGCCCCGCCACGATCACGTCGGCGCGACCGCTCGTCAGACACGAACGCTGCTCTCGGAGCGCGACCGTCTCGGTGGCGAGCTCACTCGCCAATCCGAGGATTTGGTCCAATGAAAATGTCGTCCCGTCGACCGCCTCACGATCGTAACGCTCAAGACCGAGCAGTAACGCCGCTGCGGTCGTTACCGTCCCCGCGAGGCCGATGAGCTCTCCGCTTGAGGGCAGCCGCAGCCCCGCGAAATGTTCGGTGGCAGCCGCGCGAACCAGGGCGATCTGAGGGGAAGTCGGTGGATCCGACGCCAAGAACCGCTCGGTGAGTCGCACGGACCCGATCGGCAAGCTGTGACGAGCGTGCACTTTACCGCCTTGGCCCCAGGCGATCTCGGTCGAGGCGCCGCCCACATCGATCACGTGGAGCGCAGTGGAGGGTTGCTCCATGGACACAGAGCGAAAGCTCAACTCCGCCTCTTCTTCTCCGCTGAGCACGCGAACCGGAGAGCCCATGACTGCCTCCACGCGCTTGAGAAATCCATTCGCGTCCTCCGCCATCCGAACGCCCTCTGTCGCAGCCACCGCGACGAGCGTCGCGCCGAGCGCGTCAATCCGCTCGCGGTAGCCTTCGAGCACCCGCAGAGATTTCTCCACCGACGCGGTGCTCAAGGTCTTGTGAACATCGACTCCTCTCGATAGCCGAGTCACGGTGGAGCGGTCCTCCACCACCTCCACAGCGCCGTCCTCTCCGCGCCTCCCCACCAAGAGCAATAGCGAGTTGCTCCCGATATCGACCACGGCCCGCATGGACGCGCCTACCCGCCTCTCAATAACCCTCGACGCGAGGGCCCCAGTCCGGCGATGTGCCACCCCGGGCGATCTTGATCTGGTTGTTTCCTTCGTCATTTGCCACAAAGATCCCGCCCTCTTTCGAGTACGCGATCAGGCGGCCGTCAGGACTCCACGAGGGATCAAGATTTCGGCCCGAGCTTTGCGTCAACCGCTTGGTCTCGCCGGTCTTGGTAGAGACCTTAAAAATATCGAAACGATTGGATCCGTCACGGCCCGCATACACGACCCACTCCCCGCACGATTTCGCGGGGCACCAGTCCGGCGTCTGGTTGTAGCCGCCCTTCTTGGTGAGCCGCTTCGCACCTCCTCCGCCGCCGGACATCGAGTACACGTGGACACCACCCGCACGGTTTGAAGCGAACGCAATTTGTCCGCCCGGTCCCCAGGTAGGAGATACGTCGATGGCCTTGTTCTTTGTCAAGCGCGCCTTAACGGCACCAGACCTACTCAGCGTGTAAATCTCGGGGTTTCCGTCCTTGGACAACGTCACCGCGATGCTCGATCCCGTCGGGCTCATCACACCTCCCGTGTTGAGCCCGCTGAAGGAACTGATCCGCTTCGGCCCTCCTCCGCTGCTGATCCACAGGTCAGGATTTCGCTTCGCGTAGCTCGTGAACAGCACTTCGCCACCGGGACCAATCGACGGCAGCACATTGAGTGAGCGATTCGAAGTGACCGCGCTCGGCGCCTCACCGTTCATCTCCACCGTCTGCACGTTCTTGCTGACGCGTGGATCCCTTCGGGTCCGAACATAGGCGATTCGTGAGCCGAAGACGCCGCGATCGTTCGTGAAGCGCTCGACCACGTCATTCATAAACTTGTCCGCAGCTTTCAGGGGGTTACTCGCCGGATATGACTTCGAGATGACCGCCTTTTTACCGCCGCGCTCCTCGAACATGCGGATCTTAACCTGCGATCCGGAGCCATCAACGATCACCACGACGTCCGCACCCACGCTCGCCCACGCGGCAGGGTCGTAGCCCTTCGAACGGACGAGAGAGCTCGGGATGCTCTTCCGGTCAATCACCTCAAACCCGCTGGACAGCGCCGCATTTTTGCGCAGCACCTCACCGAGTTTGCCGTCCGCCGTAATCGCAATCCTCGGAAGCCGAGCGCCCCGTCCGACGCCCACTTCTTGGCCGTCGACACCGACGCTGTTCGCGAGCGCGGTGGGTTGAGCCACCCAGTGAGCGCTAAAAATCAGCGCGGAAGAGAGCATCGTGATTCCGATTATCGTTCGTTTCATTCCGTGACTTCCTCGGTGTGAGCACCGCGACGAACTGCGGGCCCCGGAGTGCCCAGAAGATACCCGTCTTGTGCGCAGTTCGTCATCCCTTGAACAGACGGTTCCGAAGCGCTGAAGATTCAAACCGCGAAAAGTCCGCAAATCAGCGATCTCGCGCCGCTGAATGCCCTCCGAACGGTCGGCAGGGTGCGTTTAGCGCACCCTTCCGCTCGCATCCCACCCGAAGGTGTACTTCAAGAAAACACAGTTGCTCTTCATCTGCTTGCGAACCTTGGGTGGCGGCTTGGGAATTTTCAT
>CALKDV010000142.1 GCA_938084085.1 uncultured Nannocystaceae bacterium | reverse complement strand
TAGATGGCGAAGGCGCCGCAGGCCATGGCCACCGTGATCCATCGCGCGCGTCGCCGCGAGAACCCGTGAATGGCGCAGATCCAGGACGCCAAGAGGTAGACCACGAGTACGACGAACATCGCCAGGGCTGAGACGAACTCGAACACGAGGAATGCGACAAATATGGTTCTGTGGTCGATCCCGCGGCGGGCGCTGAAGCGGCCGAGGACGCTGCCGGGAGCAACTGACGCGCCGTTGGAGAAGTGAGCGTCGCAGTCGGACCGCTCGAAGGCGGGGAGCGCGGCGCAGCGTTGCACCGCGGTCTTATGACATGCAGCGAAGGGCACGTTGTCGCGAGACGCGGCGGCAACACAGGACGAGTGTGTGTCCGAGATAGCTGTCAACTCTGGATGGTCAACGTTCTCCGCGACGGAGACCGGGTTTTGGAGGTCGACCGTGGTGAGCGTGGTGATGGTCGAAAGCGCGACAAACCCGAGGTCGAGTCCCACAAAAAAAACGCAGACGACCGCCGCCGTTTGACGCCATGTGCCCGTCCCTCGAACGGCGCGGGCGCCCAGATGAAGCACCACGGTCAAGAGCGCCACGGCGAACAGGGCGCTGATCAGCGCGGTGATCTTGCCGCCCGATTCCCCACCACCCGCAAACGCGATCGCCGCGCCGAGCATCCAGAGGACGACCGTGGACGCCAGGATTGCCCGCAAGGGCACGTCGAGCACGCCGGGGTGATCGGGGACCAGCCGCGTCTCGGCGTAGCGTCCGCGCAACACGAACAGGTCGCGCACCACCGCGCCGAGGCACCGCGCCGCGTAGACGATGGCGTTGGACTGCTCGCCCACCAAGCCCGGGTTGGGGGGAGGGGGACCGGTGGGAGCACGCGAGGGGGTGAATCGACGGTCATCCCGATCTGGGTCCAACCTGGGCGAACCTCGGAGTGATGCGTTCGGCTCCTCTCGGGACAAGATCCCTGCGCAGCTGGTACGGAGATACTACGGGCTCACTCTCAAAAAGTTGAGTTCCGGCGTTTTTTCGAGGGGTTACGAGCACGGAGGACGGCGACGCGACGGGAGGCCCGCGCCGTGACCATCGGCCGCGAGATGGCCCGCCCACCTCTGGTAGAATCTGGGATGCCACGCTGGAGCAGGGATCTGCTCGAACGTTCAATGGCTTCGCCCGAGTCTTACTCGAGTGCTCAAGGGAGAGCCAGCCACAACAGCGCCCCCATTCAATCGCCTGCCGGCCCCGTACTTTTGCAAGTCCAACGACCATGAGCACCCCGAGGCTTTTCCCCGAACTCGACGCGTACCTTGAGGGGCGGGGGGCGTCGTGGAGGGACATCCCCGACGCACGGAGACGAACGCTGGCGCGCGTGGCCGCGTTTGTTCGAGCGCAGGGAGCTTCCGATCGCGCCGCGGAGCTCCTGTTCATTTGCACCCACAACTCGCGGCGTAGCCATATGGCACAGCTTTGGGGGCAGGCGGCGGCGGTGCGCGCGGGTCATCTCCATGTGAAGACTTTTTCGGGAGGCACCGAGGTCACAGCCTTTGAGCCCCGCGCGGCGGCGGCGCTGCGGCGGGCTGGGTTCGAGATTCACGCGCCCCCGGGCGAAGGGGAGAACCCTCGTTACGAGATGGGGTACGCGGCTGGCGCGCCACCGATGGAAGCGTTCTCAAAGACCATCGGGCAGCCCCCCAATCCTACGGAAGGATTCGTCGCGATCATGACCTGCGATCAGGCTGATGCAGCGTGCCCGATCGTGTCGGGTGCAACGGTGCGGGTGTCCTTGCCGTACGTGGATCCGAAAGTGGCAGATGACACCGATGAAGAAGCGGTGATCTACGACGCCTGCTCCGTCCAGGTCGCGACGGAGATGACCTACCTCGCGTCCCAGATTTAGAGTTGAGGCGAGGCGAATAGCGACATGGACGCGGAGAACACGGGGATCATGGATGGGGTTGAAGATGACGTTCGCCGCCGAATGTGGCCGGCGAGTGCGTGAATGGTCGATCGCCGAAGGGGCTGAGGACGGGGTCCCTCGATCTCCTGGGCGCCCTCTGCGGGTGCGGAGATATGGGCGGAAGTTTGGCCTGGGTATAAGTTTTTTTGCTAGCCTCGCGGTCATGCGACGCTCCACCGCTCGAATCGCCGCCTGCGCAGCTGCCCTTTGCTTCACAACCTCGTGCGCGACGATGTTTCATCCCGAGCGCAAGGGGAACAACAGCGGCCCGATCGAGACGCTGCCTTTGGTGCTCGATATTCTGTTGTTCTTGCCCGGCGTCATCCCTGGGGTCGTGGCGTTGGTCATCGACTTTGGAACCGGTGCGATTTACACGGAGAAGAAGGGGAACGCGAAACCGTTCTTGACGGACGCCAGTGGGAGCTCCCCCGGGAATCTCGCAGATCGTTCTTCGACCGCACGAGGGGAAGGGGCGCTCGAACTTCAGGTGCGAGTCTACGCTGAAGACACGACGGTTCTCGAGAGTCGCACGATCACGTTGGACCCCATGGAGGTGGCGCAACGAAAGGGAGCGCCGCTTTCGTGGGTGCTCGGTGACCTTAACACGACCGATTGGCACCAGCCCGCGACGCGGGTGGAGGTGCTCGCGACGGGCGGCGCGCCGATCGTGCTCCCGTTCGCGATGCTCTAAGCGATCCCGGACTGCCCCGTTCCAAGAGCTGTCGGGAAGGCGCGACAACATGAGGGCGGTGCATGCACCGCCCTCAAAAATGCCGGCAGGGCTGGAGAAGGTCTACGGCGCGGTGATAAAGCTGCTCGTCCCACGCGAGATCGCTTGAATACTGCCCGTGACCGCGGGCGCCATGCTGCCCGCGGTGGCGCGGTCCACGATGACCTTGGCGTTGCACGACTCGCCCGCGTCCTCATCCGTGGCGTCGAGGCTCCCGGCGGCCACGGTGTGGCTGCCGTCGTCTTGCACGGTCTCGCTGTAGCCGAAGATGCACGAGCCGCTGACCGACACGCGAGCGTCCCCGCCGTCGTTGTCCTCCCAGCTGACGTCGAAGGCGTTCGCGCGGGAGAGGGTGCTGTCGTTGGGACCTGTGACATTCACCGCGGGGCGCGCGTTGCTCACCGTGGAGGTGTAGGGGTCTTCTTCGGGGCGGCTGAGCACGAAGTCGTAGGTGTCGGAGGGCTCAAGGGAGGCCACGTAGACCTCCGGGTTGTCGTAGCCGGGGCTCGCGGTCATCACCTTGCCGTTCACCGCGATCTCATCACCGCAGTCGCCAAGTTCGAGGTAGGTGCCGCCGGCGTTGTCCCCGACCCAAAAGATGGCTTGGGCTTCCACGCTGCCGTTCTCCTCGATGGCCTCAAGCTGGAGGTAGAGGCCGTCAGTTTTGATATTGCAGGAGTCCTCCACGGGGAAGCACCCGGTGGTCAAGGGGAGCGAGAGCGCGAGCGCGACGGTGGTGAAGACATACTTATGCATAGGTTCCTTAGGGTTGCACCAGCGAGGAAAGGGCGCAAGCGGTAGATCCCGGTGGTGCGGCCGGGTCGAGGCTCGTGGCTTGCCCGTTGCGAGACGACGGCGCTGGGGGAGACATTCAACTCAGCCCAGAGCGAGGGGGTCGCCGCGAACGCGGTGCGCGCCGAAGCGCGGGAATGTACAGCACCCCCCCGTGGTAACTTGTCCACAGATGCTGCCCCGCGATATTTGGATCATCGCCCGCTTTGAGGTCTGGCGACATTTACGCTCTCGGCACGGCGCGCTGGGTCTGGTGCTTTTGATGCTCGCCAGCGGCGTGCTGGGGTACCAGATCGGCGGATATTCGGAGGCCGTGGATGCCCTGGTAGACCAAGCGCACCCGGCGCTCCTGATGGGCGGAGGCATGTTGCAGAGCATGACCGAGCTTCCGATCGACCAGCTTATGGAGGTCTTGAACGCCCACCCGCCCATGCTCGTGATGCTGTTCGCGGGCTTGCTGTCCATGGTGCCCTTGGCGACCTACGTCTTCGCGTTCGACCAAACCGCGTCCGAGATCGAGACTCGGCACGCGCGATACCTGCTGTTTCGCAGCGATCGAGACGCGATCTACTTGGGGAAGGCGCTGGGCGCCTACCTCATGGTCGCCGGTGCGGTCACTGTCGCCACGGCGCTACTCGCAGCCTTTATCCTCGCGCGCAGCGGCACCTTTGCTCCGGTCGAAGACACGCTCTACATGGGCCGGGCGTGGCTCACCTGCCTCGCGACCGCGGTGCCCTATGTCGCGTTCTTAGGCATGCTTGGCGCGGTGGTGGGTAAGTCGCGCCGGGTGCTCTCGGTGGCGGTGTTTTTTTGGATCGTCCTGGGGATTGTTGGTGGGCTTTTGTCGACCTGGCGGCCGGAGCTTGACTTCACGCCCTACCTGTTCCCGAGCCTCTCGCGCTATCACCTGCTGACAGACTCCTTCTCCATGGGGCTCCCCACGTTCGTACACCTTGTGCTGTTCAGCGTGACCTGCGTCGGCCTCGGGCTGTGGCGCTTTCGACGGAGGGATCTATGAGCCTCGCGCTTCGTGTTCGCGGTCTGCAAAAGTCCTACGGCAGCCACACCGTGCTCAAGGGCGTGGATCTGGACGTCCCAACGGGTGTTGTGTTCGGCTTGGTGGGCCCCAACGGCGCTGGCAAGACCACCTTGTTCTCCACGGTGAGCGGCTACCTCCCACAAGACGCGGGTGCTGTGGAGCACTTCGGCGCTCACACGCCTCCCGGGGGGGCGCCCCCCAAGGGCACCTACTCCATCCTGCCGCAAGACGCGGCGTTTTTACCTACGGTGAATCTTGGCGCGCAGCTTGAGTTCTATGGTCGCCTGCAAGGACTCTCAGCCAAGGAGGCCAAGTCGGAGCGCGCGAGGGTGCTCGACAGCGTGGGTCTTCCGGAGGTGGCGAGGAAAAAACCGGCCATGCTCTCCCATGGCATGCACAAGCGGGTAGGGATCGCCCAAGCCTTCATTGGCACGCCGCGCTTGGTGATCTTGGATGAGCCGACCGCCGGGCTCGATCCCAGCGCTGCGCGGCAGGTGCGAGGCCTAATTCGCGAGCTGTCGCGGGCGTCGACGGTGATGGTGTCGAGCCACAATCTCTCCGAGATGGAGGACTTGTGCAGCGAGTTTGCCATCTTGCACGAGGGCCGTATCGTTCGGCAAGACAACCTCGCCGGGGTGATTGGCGGAGCGGCGGTGGTGATTTTTCGACTCGGGGGTGAGGTGACCGAGGCCCTGCGAGAGGCCATGCTCGCGTTGCCGTGCGTGACGGATCTCGACTGGTCCAATGACACGGAGCGCTTGCGGGTCCACTTCGATCCAGAGGTGCTCACGCCCCCCAAGGCGGCCCAGGCGATGCTCGGGGTGCTCGTGGAACGCGGCACGTCGTTCGTGGAGATGCAGGTTGGGAAGAGCCTCGAGGATCGCTTCATCGAAGAGACCTCGACGCCGCCCGCAGCAGGCTAGGCGAGGGGCGCGACGTACCCGCGAACCTGATAGGATGCTTATGACGGCGCGGGTCTGCGTCGCAGCAGCTATGTCGACCGACTACGTGATCCCACCACCTCCGACACCAAGCGCAGCGATCGCCGGCAGCTCCGATAGGTTCGCGCTGCGGCGGGTGCTCTGCGTGGGCCGTAACTACGCTGCGCACGCGCGTGAGATGGGCCAAGACCCGGAGCGGGAGCCGCCGTTTTTCTTCGCCAAGCCTTCGGACTCGGTCTTCGATGCCCACCCGAGCCTGCGCGCGAGCATCGTGTACCCGCCGCTCACCGAGAACCTCCACCATGAGATCGAGCTGGCGGTTGCCATCGGCATCGCTGGCCGCGAGATCCCGCCTGGGCAGGCGCTAGACCACGTCTTTGGCTACGCACCTGCGCTCGATCTCACCCGTCGAGATCTCCAAAAAGCCGCGAAGGCCAAGGGACACCCGTGGGAGTTTGGGAAGGCCTTTGATCGTTCCGCGCCGCTCGGTGCCATCGTGCCGGCCGCGGAGATTGGGCACCCTACACGAGGGCGGGTCTGGTTGGAGGTGAATGGTGATTTGCGCCAAGAGGGGGACCTCTCGGAGCTTATCTGGTCGGTCGCCGAGGTCATCGCGGAGTTGAGCGCCTCCATCGCGCTCGCACCCGGCGACCTCATCTTGACGGGCACCCCCGCGGGCGTCGGTCCGCTGAATCCGGGGGATACAGTGCGCGCGGGCGTGGAGGGCGTCGGCGCTCTCGCGCTGGCCGTCGCTCGTGACTAGCTGACGTGCTCGTCCGCCGGAGGGATGTTGCTCGCTGGTAGCGTGGGGTGTGGGCCCGAGAGTTTCGGGTCATGCAGATTCACGCCGCTCGTGTCGAGGATGATCCCGCGCTCTGCCGCGGTCGACTTGTAGTCACGGATGAGATCGGCGATCTCGTCGTCGAGGTAGCGAATTTGATCTCCCGTGATGGACAACGAGGCACCTTCCGGGAGGTTGTCAAAGATCTCGCGGATCTTCGGTTTGTGAAGGAAGGACACCGTCTCTCCCAGCCGCATGACATAGCTGCCCTCGATGTCGCCCTGGCGCAGACGCACTGCGTGGGAGATGTGCGCGTGGAGCACGAAGACCACGCTCGTACACAGGCCCAGTCCCACGCCGATCAGGAGGTCGGTGAACAGGATGCCGGCAATCGTGATGCTGAAGGGGATGATGCGGCTCCAGCCCTCTCGGTACATCTCGCGAAATAAGCTCAGCGGCATCAGCTTGTACCCAACGTGGAGCAAGATGGCTGCGAGCGCTGCGAGCGGGATCTGGTTGAGGAGTCCGGGCACTGCGACCACGGTGCCCAGCAAGAGCACTGCGTGGGAAAATGCCGACGCCTGCGTCTTCGCACCGGAGTAGACGTTGGCGGAGCCCCGCACGATCACGGCGGTGAGGGGCAGTCCACCGAGCAAACCGCTGACGACGTTCCCGACCCCTTGCGCTTTCAACTCGCGGTTGGGAGGACTGGAGCGTCTGAGCGGGTCGAGCTTGTCGACCGCCTCCACGCAAAGCAGCGTCTCGATGGACGCGACCAGGGCGATCACAACGCCGCTCTTCCACACCAGCCACTGACTCATCGCGGCCATGGAGAGGTTTGGACGGGGGAGGGAGGAGAACAGATCGCCGAGGCCTGCCGTGATCGGCACGCCGACGAGCAGGTGCTCACGGACGGAGAGGGCCGGCGATGCTGCCTCAAATGCGTAGTTGAGCCCGACCCCGAACGCGACAACGAGCAGCGGTGCTGGCACCGCTGTGGCGCGAATCTTCGCGGCGATTTTAGGCCAGAAGATGAGAAGGCTCAGGCTCACCATGGCGATGATAGTAGCCCCGCGGTGGTAATGGCCGAGGGCGTAGGGGATCTCAGAGAGCGTGTTTCGACCGTCCGCCTGCTCGAATGTAAAATCCCCCTCGTAGTCGCCGTCGAACCCAAAGGCGTGGGGGATCTGCTTGAGGATCAGCACCGCGCCGATGCCCGCGAGCATCCCCTTAATGACGCTCGCCGGGAAAAAGTGCGCGACTTTGCCCGCCTTCAGGAACCCGAGCCCCAGCTGAACGAGCCCGGATACAACGACGGCCGCCAGGAACAGCTCGTAGCTTCCGAGGGCGTCGATGGCGTCGATCACGATGACCGTCAGGCCAGCAGCGGGACCACTCACCGCCAGCGGAGCCTTGCTGATCAAGGTCACGACCAGGCCGCCCACGATCCCTGCAACCAGACCCGAGATGAGCGGCGCGTTGGAGGCGAAGGCGATGCCCAGACACAAGGGGAGTGCCACGAGGAACACCACCAGCCCGGCAGGAACGTCCTGACGTAAGTGCTTGAAAGGTGACAGTGGACGTGTGGCGTTCATGGGAGCTGATGACTCTTAAGACCAAGGGTCTGGGGCGGGAGCGATGGAGCCCTTCGTTCGCACCGAATCCCCTAGAAAATAGCGGAGGTTTGTGACAATGCAGCAAACTTTGCTGTATCGCCCCAACAAATGCGCGTGTTGCGGGCCATTGAGCCCCTGAGTGGGGCTTGCAGCCCCTCAGACTACCACGGCAATTCGCCCATTGGACGACCTAGGGAGCCATAAAAACGGCTGTTGGGCTGTCTGAGGTCACCGTTCAACCGAACGATGTTAGGAGGCGCCGTTGGCCCGGCGGTTGAGGCTGTCGATTTTCTCGTGGACGCTGAACTCGCGCAGTCGCACCTGCAGCTCCTCGAACTCTTCATTCGCGTGGCTCGGGCCGAGGGTGTCCCTTCGCGCTACGTATTCTGAGACCCACGCGATGGGCCACTCGGCCAAGGCGTCGAGGTGAGGATCTTTGGGTCCGACCATCTGTTCCACGAGCTCTCGACACGGGGTGAGGACCCGCACCATCTCGTCGAAGCGCCCCGGCC
>CALKDV010000141.1 GCA_938084085.1 uncultured Nannocystaceae bacterium | reverse complement strand
TCGCCCACGTGCACAGGGTCGTCGGGTCCGCGACGCGATCCAAGAAGAGCTTGCCGTCGAGGTGGTCACACTCGTGCTGGTACGTGCCGGCGGTGATCCCCTTGGCGATGAAGTCCAGGGCGTCCCCCGATCGCGTGAGCGCCTGGACGCGCACCTGGGCGTTCCGCTCCACTTCTCCGCGGAGATCGGGGACTGAAAGACACCCTTCGTAGTTCACGAAGGTCTCCTCTCCGATGGGCGTGAGCACCGGATTGACAAGCACCGTCAGGGGGATCTTGGGCTTGTAGGGGTAGCGTGGATTGTCGCCCACCTCCATGACACAGATTCGAAGGGGCTCGAAGATCTGGTTGGCGGCGAGGCCAGCGCCGTTGGCGTGGCGCATGGTGGCGATGAGGTCGTCGATGAAGTCCTGGACGTCAGCCTGTTGGAGCTCGGCAGGTGAGATGGCGCGCGTGGGGGCCCGCAGTACCGGGTCGCCGACCTGCGCGATGGCTCGGAGTCGAGGGTGGCGGGTCGCGGCATCGCTGGCGTCGCGGGACACCTACTTCACCACTTTGGCTTTGAGGGCAGCCTTGCCGTCTTTGACGTACACGCTGAAGGTTACGCCTTTGGTGCCATCGCGGGCCATGAGCTGGTCGGTGTTCTTGCGGAGCTTTTTGGCGAACTTTTCGAACGTGAAGTTGTCCACGTTCTCCCCACAGTCGAGCTTCGTCTGAAAGAAGTCCTCAAAGACCTCGCGAAAGTAAGGGTCTTGGGGGTGCGCGGGCGTGGGCTCGGGCGTGGGCTCGGGCTCGGGCTCGGGCTCGGGCTCGGGCTCAGGGACGCTGACTCCGGCCTTATCTTCGTCGAGATCGCCAAGCAGCGAGGGACCGTCGTCGTCTCCGCCGGCGAACAGGCTCGGCGCGGATTCAGCGGCGCCGTCACTGTCCGAAGCTGCGGGCTTCGAGTCTCCGCCGGCGGCGTTGAGCGTGACCATGGGTGCGCCGTCATCGGTGGGCAGGTCGATGCCGGCCACCTCTGGGGCCGCCTCCGGCTCCACCGCGAGGGCTTCTTGAGCGGCGGGTTGGGAGCCGGTCGCCTGTTGCTGCTTGCGGGTGCGTCGCGCCGCGGCTTGCAGGCTGCGGGTCGAGCGGGTTTTCGGCCGACCGCCGCCGATGTCGGCCGTCTCGATCTCGTTGATGGTGCTGATTCGCACGGATTCGTGGGCGGCGGCCGCGTTGGACGCGACCTCTTGGACCAAGCCCCGATACTGGCTGTGGAAGATCTGGTGTTGGCTGCCTGCGACGAGCCCCTGGAATTCCACGATCAGTTTTCGAAGGCCGCCGACCACCTCTTGTTGGGGGAACCACCAGGACAGGCCGAGCGCGACGAGGAGAAAAATGACCAGCGCGGCGATGGGGGCGTCGGACCCGTTGCCTCTGTCGATGGCCGCGCGGGCGAAGGTCATCGGCGCACGTTGCTTCGCGCTGAGCGAGTTGTCCGACAACACGGCGAAGATGGCTCCATCGGGGCCGAATCCGGCCGGGCCCGGGACCCGCCCAATGGCCGCGAGGCGAGATTTTTTACCCGAGCCAACGAGGATTTCTTTGCTCGCGCCCTCCTCTGGGATTTTATTGGAGAATTCTCCTACGAGCTTGATCAACTCGGCGGGATCTGCCTCGCCGATGGGCTCGCCTAAGATGGCTCCACCTCGGACGATTCCGGCGGGGTGGTCCCCGAGAACACGCCGCAAAAATGAGGTGCCGCCGAGATCGAGGGGCTCCACTGCGACGACTCGATAGCTGCGCAGGCCTTGGACCTTGCGCGAGAGCGCGACCGCATGAATCTTGCCACCGAGCACGGCGGAGAAGAGCGCAGATTCTGGGAGGTCGCGCGCGCGCAGGTAGTCGTCGAGCTCTGGGAGCTGGGCGAGGAGGCTCGCATCGAGGCCGGTGGAGGCCTTCAGGCTTCCTTTGCTATCGAGGAGGCCCACGGTGACGAGGGGGTGATCCTTAAACAAGAGATCATTGGCGACGGCCGCGAGCGTCGGGGTCAGCGGAGGGATTGCTTCGCCGAAGTCATCGACAAAATTTTCGCCTCGCACGGCGGCCATGAGCTTGGGCTCTGTGAGCAGCTGTGGCGCGCGGCTCACCGACGATGATTGAAGGTCGGCTTCGAGGGCGATGAGTCCCCCGTTGGCGATGCCCATGATGGCCGATCGTTCTTCGTCGGTGAAATCTCCCGTGGCGCCGACGCCAACGAGGAACGCCATCGCGATGGCCGCGGCGGACAAGAGAGCGAGGAGGGCGGACCAGAGTCGAGTAAGCAGCACGTGAGCCTTCGTGGGTGGGGAGTCCCATAAGGGAGCGATTTTGTTCCCCGCGCGAGTGTAGGCGCACCGGCCGCAGATGGAAACGTCGGCTGCAAAATCGTGTGCACCGGTGTCTTCGTATGGGCGAGCAGGAGGGCGTGGGGATCGTCGCAGCGGCCGTGGTGTTCGCGCTCGCCGTCGCCGTTCAAGTCGGGGACGCGAGCGACGTGGCGAGCGAACGGGTGGCAATCGCGGGGATCTGGTTGATCGGAGCCCTGGCGCTCCGCGTGGGCATGCGCCTCCTTGGACCGATGTTCGCGGCCCGGGGCGTGCGATGCTGGGTTCAGTGGCCATCGTGGTTTCCGCGCGCACGACGCATTCTGGGCTCGTTGACGCTCGTATTCGCGCTGGGTCTGGTAGCGACGACCGCCCCTTCTCCAGAGATCTTGCCGCGGGTGTCGGGCCCCGTTGAGGGCCCAGGGCTGGTGGAGGGGCTCGTCGAGGCCGGTTCAATACCCGGGCCCCGCTGCAGCGTTCGCGCCTCGTTTGGCGAGGCGGTGTGGCTGCTCCGGGTGGGCTCTACGTTTTGTCCGCTCGCCCGGGGCGACCGCATCATCGTGCGTGCCGCGGAGCTTGAGGCGGCACCCGTGACAATGCCGGGGGCGACGAGCGCGGTGGAGATGGCGACGTCCCAGGGGGTCCATCGAATCGCCGATGTGGCGTTGTTGTGGCGCCGGCCGCAGCGAGGGGGTGGCGTGATGGAGGAGGCCATCCGCACAGGTTCCAGGGCCATGTCGCGGCTTCGGGATCGTGCCTGGTCGTGGTCGCGAGGGGACGATGGGCGCGCGTTCGTTGTTGGTGCGTCGCTCGGCATCGGGCGTGCGCTCCCCCCCGAACAGACGCGGACGCTCCGCGCGGCGGGTCTATCTCACCTCTTGGCGGTCAGCGGGCTCCACGTCGGCTTCACATTCACCATCGTCTTCGCCGCCCTCGTCTCGGTCTTTGGTGGCGCGGGACGGCGGGGCGTGGAGGTCGCGGCGGGGCTTGGGACTGTCGCTCTCGCCGGGTACGTCGCGCTCACAGGATTTAGCCCGTCGGTGGTGCGCGCAGCGGCCACGCGCGTGGTGGTGGTGGGCTGCCAGGTGCGTGGCATCCATGTTCACGCGCTTCAACGCTTGTCGTGGGTAGTGATCGCGATGTTGCTGGTGCGGCCCGGCTGGATCTTGGCTCCCGGATTTCAGCTCTCGGTCGCCGCCTCCTTCGCGCTCTCCACGATGAGGCGGGGCGAGTCCTTGCTCCGCTCGACCATTCGGATCACCGTGTTCACGGCGCCCTTATGTTGGCATCATTTTGGGGACGCCGTCTTCGCGGGGCTGGTGGCCAACCTCGTCGCCATCCCCTACTTCACATGGATCTTGGCGCCGATGATGGTGCTGGGTTGGATCTTGACCCCACTCGCGGGGCTCGATGCGCTGGTGCCCGCCTCGTTGGCCGCAAAGCTGCTGTTGAGCGCGGCGGAGGTGTGCGGGCGGGCGCCCGAGGTGTCGTGGCCCATCTTGGCGTGCGGGTTCGCGGCGATGTGCGTGCTGGAGCGCGGGATTCGGCGCTGGCGACCTGCGATCCCGCTCGTGAGCCTGGGGCTGGTGCTGGTCCCCGGCGCGCCCGAGGTGGGTGTGGATCGAGGCGATGTGATCGTGTTGAGCGGTGCGCGTCACCGGTCGATGGCTGGCCTCTCGTCGCGTAGCCTTTGCGTCCATGAACTCAACTTTCGGGTAGGGCAATCGACACGGGTCTTCGAGCGCGTCGCCAAATCTCATGGGGTCGCGGTGCATGTGGCGGCGGGCGAGGGACCCCACGTGGAGGCGTTCATCCGCGCGCTTCACCGCGCCAATCTCTCGGTAACACGGGTAGCGGCGTGCGGGTCGGTTGAAGGTCGGCGGATCGACGAGGTCATGGATCGGTGCGCGGTACGCCATGGCCGGGTGGTCGTCGCACGCGTGGCCCCGTCTGGGGAGGCGTGGTGTGTGGCGGATGGCCGCTGGATCAGCGTTCTCGGGCCATGATCGTGCGCAGTCCATCTCTCGCGGTGAGGCGCGCTACGCTCGTGGTGGTGGCGCGTCAGGGGAGCAATGACACGGTGGAAGGTGGCGCCTGGTTCGACGTGTGTGGCGTTCGATCGGGGGAGCAGCGCTGGCGGGTCCCCGCGGGTGAGGCCTCCATCGGCAGGAGCATGCGCTGCGCCCTTCGACTTGTCGACGAGGGGGTGTCTCGGGTTCACGTGGAGGTGCGGAGATCCGATCGCCGCACCGAGATACGGGATCGCGGAAGCAAAAACGGCGTGTTCGTCGATGACGAGCGCCTCGCGTCCGGGTGGCATGAAATCCGGCATGGTCAGCGCGTTGAGGTGGGAGAGGCACGCTTGCGCTTTCACTCGCCCGACGGCTTCGTGGACGCGGC
>CALKDV010000140.1 GCA_938084085.1 uncultured Nannocystaceae bacterium | reverse complement strand
ACTGGATGAGCAGGGCCGCGTTTTTGGCTCCATTCACGGGAATTTCTCCGCGCAGAGGGGCGCCGCCTTCGATGAGAATTTTGTCCATAGGTCGGTGGTTCGGCGTCGCAGGACGCGGGGCTTGTTCTACCCAAGCCGCGTGGCTCGTTGCCAATGTCCTGCGCCGAACCTCCTAGATCTCCAAGACATATCGGCCAAACGCGCACATCACGCAATCCCTTGGTGCGTCAATGTAAGATAATGTAGTGAAATTTGGTGAAAAGTACGAATCAAGCGACAGTGTATCCATGATGTCCTCGCGACGCGTTTTCATTCTAGGTCTTTCACTCTCGTCTTTTGCGCTCTCTGATGCCCGCGCCGCCGACCACGTCGCGGGTCTTCACTCCTCGTCAACTTCGTCCTTAGGCATCTCGATGTTTGAGGAGGAGCCTGAGGCGGCATGGCCGCTTGAAGTCGAGTGGGAGATTCTCGACCTCGCGCGACCCGGCCTCGTCCCTCGCCGCGGGCGCGTCGTCACCGAAGGTGGCCAAGTGACCCGGCTCACCGAATCTATTTCACACGCGCGCGGCCAAGACACCTTCGCCTTGCAAGTGGCGGCGCGAAATCATGCCCGTCACCAAACCGAGCTCGAATACCAGCTTCGTGTCTCCCGCGCGGAGTGGGAGACGCTCTCGATCGATGGCTACTTCAAGCATCGGCTGGGCGTGGGTCCTGCGCCGACTCTGGGAGAGGCCACGACCCGGGCGTCGCGCGCCGACATCGTGGCCGGGGCGGACCTTGTCGCGGAGCAAGAAGTGGAGATCGATGGCATCCCCTATCTCATTCGCATTCGCGCACGGAGCCTGGCAGGTTGACTCGCAGCGCCAGGTGCTGGTCTGCTCACTCCAGGATACGCGTCGGGGCCGTTTCAAGCGCTTACCCCGAGGGCCAGAGATCCTCGCAGCGGGAGCCTCGAAATCATGACTTTGCCTGGGAGGTAGCGGCGTGAGCCTCGTGGAGATGCTGGAGTCGCGAGGCTCGGCGGGTACGCCGAAGCGACAAAACATTGAAATTTTCTGCCAATGGGTTAGGCCAAGAGTAGATCCGGAGTTGGTGAGCAGATAATGCGTAGATCCCGAAGATTCCTTCCCCAAATGTGCGGTGTCGCGTTCGCGTCGGCGCCCTTGTTTTGCAGCACAGGCTGTCTCGTGACGACCGCCCAATTCGACCAACTCCAGCGCGAGGTTTCGACGCTGAGCGACCGCGTGGAGGCGAGAGACAAGGAGCTTCAAGCATCGTTGGCGCGGGCCAAGGAGCAGTCGGACGAGCTCGACCAAGTGCTGCGATCCCGCGCTGCGTCGTTGGGGGTCAATGTGGACGATCTCGGCCTCGATGTGGCCCAGCTGCGCGGAGAGACAGAGGACGCGCGCAACGATATCGCGGCGCTACTGTCTGAGACACGCGAGCTCCGAGCGGGGTTCGATCAGCGCGTGGCCGATCTCGAGCAGCGACTCAACCGCGAGACCGAAATACCCGAGGGACAGATCGCGCTGAAACGAGAGGCAGATCGCCTGTTCAAGACAGCGGACTGGCCGCAGGCTCGCCGCCTCTACCGCATCTATCTCTCGCGGTATCCAGGCGGAAAGAAAGAGGCGGAGATTCGGTTCAGTATCGGCCAGACGCTCTACAACGAGAATAAGCACCGGTCCGCGCTGAGCGAGTTTTACTGGATTGTGCAAAACGCACGGACGGATCCCGCCATCTACAACGCGCTCTATTACTCGGGCCTCGCGTTCTCGAAGATTGGCCAGTGTGACAAGGCGATCGCTTATTTCGACGCGCTGGTTGCAGACTCCAAAGCGCCGAAGAAATATCAGACCTTGGCCGCCGACCAGATTAAGATCTTGCAGGCGGACACTGGAAAGATCTGTACCGGGCGCAAGGCAGACGGCGGTCGCTCGGACGAGACGACGACCGGAGGCTGAAGTGCCTACACGCGGACGGACTCGCGATGGAGGTCCTTCGTCTATCCGGGAGGATCCCTAGCTGCGCAGGTAGCTCTTCAGAGAGTCGATGCGCAGAACTCCGCGAACGCAGGGGTCCTGCTCTGGCTTCGGGGCGTTTTTTTGTTCCGAACAATCAACGCACACATCGATGGTGGCGGTCGCCGGCTCCAGGCTTTTGAGCCACGCCAGAGCGATCTCTCGTGCCTCTTCTTCGGTGCGTGCCATGACCGTGAGGTCGGTGGTGTAGCCGCATGCGTCGGCGGGCCAATGGGGCGGGGGCTCATCTCCACCGCGAGCTTGGGCCTTGATTCGGAACCGCTGTCCTTCGTCCGAGGTTCCGTAGTCTGCGCGGTTGAGGGTGTCGAGGATGTGCGGGGTGATCCAGTCGCGTTGCCCCGCGACCCTGGCGACCTCCCGCGCCTGCTCAATGTGCTCATACTGCCAGAGGCACTCGAAGATCTCCTCTACGACCAGGCTGGCGTAGGCGACCCCAATATTCTCTGCTCCGCTCAGGTCGATGAGGCAGTCCAGCCCCTGATGGAGGAGAGATACCCCGCCCGATTTGCCTTGGTGAACCGTCCACGTCCCGAGAACAGCCAGCGTGAGCGGGTTGTCTGGCTCCGCACGAAGGGAGCGGTGCATCGCCTCGATGGCCGCGGAGAGGTCTTCGTTTCGGTACAAGGTGATCGCTCGGTTGTACCAGGCGCCGGGGTGCTCAGGATCCATCGACAAGGCGGCGTCGAATTGTTCCATCGCCACGTCGAGCTGGTCGAGGTCTGAGAGGCAGATGCCGTGCTCGACCAACGCGTCGACGTGCATGGGATCCTCCTCCAGGAATTCACCGTACAACACCTCCGCCTCTTGAATTCGTCCTGCGCGACGGAGCAACGCGCCGAGGGCCATGTACGGCTCCGCCATGACGAAGCCGTCTTGTTGGGCGGCGATGGACTGCCGGTAGCAAGCCTCGGCCTCCCCCTCCTCGTCGAGTCGCTCAAGAATCGCGCCGAGGTTATAGCGCTGCAGAATTCCCTGAGGCTCGATGTCGACGGCGACGGCGAAGGCCTCGCGCGCGTCCTCCAACTCTCCGTGGATGTCGTAGACATTTCCGAGCGCGATCAAGATGTCGGGCTCGCGGGGGAACTCTTGAGCGGCGCGACATGCCAGCGTGAGGGCGGCGTCAAAGTCTCCTGTCTCGCACAGCGCTCGGGTCCACATGCAGTAGGTTGGAATTCGATCGCAGGCGGGCATCTCAGGCTCCCAGCAATTACGCAGGAGGCGGAGAGCGGAGTCCGACGCTCCTTGGTCGAGGAGCGACGCGATGGCGTCGAGCTTGGTCAGCATGATTGGGCAGCGAGGAAGCGAGGAGGCGCGCCTCTCTCTCTATTTTTTGCACCTTTGGACCCTCGTTTCAACGCCCAACGTTCGCGGAACGAAAATCAGTCGGTCACTGTTTCCATTTGTGCGGAGTCGCCGCTGCGCGCGTGCGCAGAGGTGCACACCAGCGCATGCGAAAGGGCGCGCGCTGCGGCACCCGAAATTAAGGCCGGAGGCCGACTCGATCTTCGACGAGTCTCACAAAGAGGCGTATCGCTGTGGGGATCAGCCGGTCATCGAAGTCAAAGTCAGGATGATGGCAGCCGGGTGTATCGCTGTTCTCTCCTGCTCCAAGGAAAAAATAAGCTCCGGGGACGCGCTCCGTGAAGCGGCCAAAGTCCTCTGCGGCGGCGAGGGGCAGGCCGGCGGGGCTGACCGCAGTTGGACCTAGAATCGCCTCCGCTGCCTGACGGACGGCCTCCGCGCAATCCGCGTGATTTACCAGAACTGGATACAGCGCCTGGATCTCGGGCAGGATTTCCACACCGTACGACTCGGCAATTCCACTGCACACGGCCCGGATCCGGTCGACCACATTCGCGGCGACGCTGGTGTCGAAGGTTCGAAGTGTCCCAGTCAATCGGGCGCGGGCTGGGATCACGTTGTTGGCCTCTCCTGCGTGGAAGGTGCATACGCTCAATACGGCGGCGTCCGTGGCGCTGATGTTGCGCGATACCACGCTTTGAAGCGCGGTGACCAAGGCCGCACCCGCGACGACAGGGTCGCGGGTGACTTGTGGCTGGCTCGCGTGACCCCCGACCCCGCGAAGCTCAATGACGAGGTCGTGCACCGATGCCATCACAGGGCCTGCGCACACGCGGGCAGATCCGTGAGGAAATCCGGGCCAATTGTGGAAGGCGTAAATCTCATCGACGCCTTCGAGCGCCGCCTCCTCCACCATGACGCGCGCGCCACCGCCGTTCACGCCCTCCTCTGCGGGCTGAAAGATCAGCCGGACATTTCCATCCACCCGTTCGCGCATCCCCGCGAGAATCGACGCAGCCCCCAAGAGCGAGACCGTGTGCCCGTCGTGACCGCACTTGTGGGCTCGGCCGTCGTGGATCGAGCGGTAGGGGAGGTCCGTGTCCTCCTGCATCGGGAGACAGTCCATGTCCGCCCTCAACGCGAGGGACCGACCTGATCGACCGGGATTGAGGTCGGCGATGACGCCGGTGGTCGCGCATGGTTTTGGATCAAACCCAAGATCGCGCAGGTACTCCATGACCCGTCGCTGTGTCTCATGCTCCTCGAATCCAAGCTCGGGGTGTCGATGGATCTCGTGGCGAAGCGTGGTGAGAGGAGAGAGCAGCGCAGCGATCTGGGCCTCGATGGGTGGCATACCCCGAGCGTACCAGGCTCTCATCTCTCGACGTGCGACCGGTCGCGTGGTCCTTGTCCATGGCTAGGAGCGGTCGTGATTCACTTGGGCCTCGGCGATCTCTCGCACGATGGCGTCGGCAGCCGCCGCTGGATCTGGTGCCTTCATGATCGGGCGCCCGATGACAAGGTGGGTCGATCCGGCGGCGATGGCCTCCGCGGGGGTCATCACCCGTTTTTGGTCGCCCGTGGCGCTCCCCGCTGGACGGATCCCCGGGGTGATCAGCATGAGCCCTGGTGCGACGGACGCGACCTTGGATACCTCGTGAGCGCTGGAGACGACGCCGCGACAGCCGGCCTCTCGGGCACAGATGGCGCGCATGGCGACGAGCTCTTCCGTCGAGCGCGAGTGACCTGCCTCTTTGCAGGCGTTCGCATCCTGACTGGTGAGGACGGTGACCGCGAGGATGCCGAGCGCATCTTCAGCGGCGTCGACACAGGCTCGCAGGTGGTCCACGCCTGAGCCTGCGTGCACGGTGATGAGGTTCGCGCCCGAGGAGCGGGCGGAGCGAATGGCACCAGCCATGGTGTTGGGGATGTCGTGAAGCTTGAGATCGAGGAAGATACCGAGCGTCGGGTGGCGTTCGCGAATTTCCCGGACGACCTTTGGACCCTCTCCGACAAAGAGCTCTAGGCCGATCTTGAGCATCCCGACATGGTCCGCGAGCGACTCCGCGGCGCTGAGCGCTCGCGGGAGGTCGGGGACGTCGAGGGCGACGATGAGGCGTTCACGCGCGGCTTCCAGATCCATGAACGCCAGGTCTAGCGCGCGGGCTGTTGAGAGTGCAAGCTAGTTGGGTGATGGGAGATGAGGACCCTTACAAGGGGACATTTGCGCTGCTTGAGGATGCGGTCGCCGGGGGCGTCACTCCGGGATGTGTGGCGCTGGTCAGTCGGGCCGGCTCCATCGAATACCACGAGGCCCACGGTGTCCTCGCCACCGACGCACGGTCGAGTGTGCGGGATGTGCCAGTCCAACGCACCACCCGCTACGACCTCGCCTCCCTCACGAAGGTCTTGGCGACCACAACCCTGGCCGCGTTGTTTGTGAGCGAGGGGAGGATGAGGCTCGATGACGAGGTGCCGGCGCCATTTCGGGGTCGCTATCCCGGCGTTACGTTGCGGGATCTGTTGGCTCACGAGGGAGGCTTTCCGGCCCATCGAGAATTCTTCGCACACAAGGAGCTTCACTCACGTGAGGCGCTGTTGCGAGCGATCGCGGACGAGCCTCGCGAGGCCTCGCCCCGTACGCAGGTGACGTACAGCGATCTCGGATTTATGAGCTTGGGAGCTTGGCTCGAGTATCTCGGAGGAGACCGTCTGGACCGACTCTTTGCCCGGTCCCTCGCCCCGTTGATTCGGGAGGAGACCGCCGCGGTCCCAGACCTTGCGTTTCGGCCGACCGACGCGGGAGCGCTGTCGTGGGAGGACGAACGGATCGTGGCGCCTACCGAAGTCTACGACCCGACCCGACACGGAGCGTTGAGTCATGAGCGCGTGCGCGCGGGTGCTCAGAGCGTCGCGCACGGTTATGTCCACGATGACAACGCGTTTGTGATGGGCGGGGTGGCGGGGCACGCGGGCCTATTTGGCACGGCGGAGGCAGTGCTCGAGGTGGCGCGTGGCTGGCTTGAGCTCCGAATCCCGGGGCTGGACCGGGACGTGCGGGATGCGTTTTGGGGGTGGTCCTCCACGTTGGATTCACCCCGCAAGCTCGGTTGGGACGGCGTGTCACCGGACGGCACTGGCTCTACTGGACGGGCGATTCATCCATCGAGCGTCGGGCACCTCGGATTCACAGGTTGCTCGCTTTGGATCGATCCAAACGCGCGAGCGATCTACATCCTCTTGACCAATCGTGTGCATCCGAGTCGCGGGGACGTCGCTGGAATTCGCGCGCTCCGTCGGTCGTTTCACGTGAGCGCGACTCGCGGCCACGGGTGCGGAGTCGGCCGCGGTACGTGAGGGGGACTCACGACGTCTAGCGGAGGACGTTGATTCCGCGGTAGACGGTCCAAAACGCTTGCGCGGGCTTTCGGCGGAGCAGTTCACGTGGCTGGAGTTTCACGGACTCCGCCAACGACCGAAGCGCCGCCGCGATCCCAGGTAGTCGAAGCGCCTCAATCTGCGTGGCCACCTCGACCGGACGGAAGACCTCTCCGGACGGCATGAACCAGGCCATAATCGCATCTCCAACGTGCAGGGTCTCAAAGGCTTTTTTGTCTACGAAACGGAGCGACTCGTGGGTGAGGATGTCGCACCCGTCAAATTGTCGATTGCCCTCGTGACGATGGCTGATCTCCACGACTCTAAATGTCGCCATCGAGAGGGCGTCGAGCACCCTCCGCTGATTCGTGTCTGGCTTGAACCCATAGCCGCGAAACATGTCCAGCACTCGAATTTGATTCTGGTCGCGGTAGCCGAGGACAAAATAGGCGAAGAAGGCGG
>CALKDV010000139.1 GCA_938084085.1 uncultured Nannocystaceae bacterium | reverse complement strand
GCTCGAGCGCGCGCGATCGAATTAGGGATCTCACGGCGGAGATCTTAGCGCACCGGATGCCACACAAACAATGGGCTCAGATCCGCCCTAAAACCCCTCATCATCGCCTCAGGACTCGCCAGACGCGCGACACCGAGCCTCCCCCATGACCCTCTGCCGACGGCTAGCCCGCGGGCGTCGTGGTCGGCGGGCCGCCCTCGCAGCCCCACTGGAAGTTGTCGAGAAAGACGAAGCTGTCGAGGACGCTATCCGACAGATCAAACACCGCGAACACGACCGTAATGGACTCGCCGGGAACGACGGGCGCGGTGCTCGTGAGCCACTTTGTCCCCGCGTTGTAGTTGACGCATGTGCCGCCCAATTCCGGGACCTGCTGCCCCGTCATCCCGGCGTTGTAGTCCAAGAATCCAGCGTTGAGAGAGATGGGGTTGCCCTGCTCATCGAAGGAGATATTGCCGGTCCACTGCATGGACTCCAGCCAACCGACGTACATGTCGTTGAAGCTCGTACCGAAGTAGTTTGGGTACTCGGTGGAGAAGAACGCGAGATCGTAGCTCAGGCTCGTCGCGCCTCCTGGAACAGTAATATTCTGCAACCGCAGCTCGGTGTAATCGCTGCCGGAGACCCCGCCACCCTGGGTAAACTGAGATTCGATTGTGTTGGAGCAGTCTCCCGTCCCGATCAGCCCGGGGTTCTGCGTGCAGTCTTGGTTCCCCACGTCCATCGGCACTAGCGGTGCTGGCAAAACCCCACCCGCCGGGTACGAACCCACGCTCGTATTGCATGAGCTGGGCGAGGTACCGAGATTCGGCGTGTCGAGATCCCCCACCAGGCCGCTGCTGATCACGACATAAGACGAGCCCTCCCGCGGATTGAAGGTGTTCGTTGGACCAAAGCTGCTGCGCAGGCCGATGGTCCCATTCCCACCCGAGAAGGTCGGCACAAACGGGAGCTCTCCCGGGCAGCCCAGGCCGATCGCCTGGCCGTAGGTCGGGTTTCCGGAGTCACACGGCGTGTGCTCGGGGACCGTGCAATCGCCGTCGCCGTCGCCGTCACCGTCGCCGCCGTCTCCTTGCATGACGTCGAACTTCTCCCCCCCGTCGTCGCCGATCGAGGTCGTCCCAGGTCCATCGCTTGAGTTGTCGTCGGCCGAGTCACCCACGGAGTCATTGCCATCTGCCGTCGCGTCGGCGCTCACGCCGGTTCCCGAACTGGTGTCGTACTCCGTCCGACTTTCTTTCGTGCAGCCACCTCCAAGCAGTGCGAGGCAGGCGAGGACGTTGAACGAGCCAGTAAGACAAACAAACCGCATGGACGGAATATAGCAGCGCTCGTCCCCCGTTCCTAGCGAGCCCGCGCTGCATCCTAACGGAGCCCCTCAAGGGCCGCATCTCGCGCGAGAATCCCACACGCACGAGGTCACCGTTGTAGGGGCCAGATCGTGGAAACCACGCACAATTGATGACAAGGTCCACCGTCCGCTGCTTGAGTGTGAGGCAACACCCATTCGACTCGCGTCGAAGCGGTCAATCTGGCCTGCGCCGATTTTCTTTTGCGCCGCACCCCAGAGACTCCCAGCCTGATCTATAAGCCCACACGTCATGAGCGAGACCGAGCAACAACTTCCGAGCATTGAGGACATGGGGCCGCGATTCTTCGAATTTATCGAAGGACTGCGACGACCGGTGGTGTTCTTTGACATCGAGAGCACCGGGACAGACACCCAGCGGGACCGAATCATCGAGATTTGTCTGCTCCGAGTGTGCCCACTGCCAGTGGCTGTCGAGCCGCCCAAAACGTGGCGGGTCAACCCCACAGTCCGGATCCCGGCAGAATCCACCAACGTCCATGGAATCGTCGACGCAGACGTGGCCCAAGAGCCTACCTTCGCCGACATCGCAGATGACGTCATCGGGATGCTCGAGGGCTGCGATCTCGCCGGCTTCAACATCTGCCGCTTTGACATCCGCATACTGCAACAAGAGCTCGTGCGGGCGAACAAGCACTTCGACCTCTCCAAGGCGAACGTCGTTGACGCGCAGGTGATCTTCCACAAAAACGAGCCCCGCAACCTCGCAGCCGCGCTGCAATTCTATTGTGATGACGAGCTCGTCGACGCCCATGGGGCGGCCGCGGACACGATCGCGACGCTCCGCGTTTTTGCGGGACAGCTCGCGCGATACGAACACCTCACCGCGGACGTCGGGGGCCTCAATGAAATGGTCTCGGCCATGGACGCCGCCTACGTCGACAAGAGCCGGCGCTTCGTGTGGCGAGACAACGAACCCTCGTTTAATTTTGGGAAGCTGCGAGGCAAGAGCCTGCGCGCGGTCGCCTCTGACCCCTCCGAACGAGACTACCTGCGCTGGATCGTGAAGGGCTCCTTCGAGGACGACGTGAAGCAGCTCATCCGCGACGCGCTCGACGGAACGATCCGTACGAACAAGCCAGCCTCGTAGGCCACCTAGCGATCCTCTCGGGACAGGTCTCGCGCGTGCATGTCGGCCAAGAGATGGGTCATCGTACGCAGGACGCGACGCCTGCGGTGACGAGAGACCCTCCGCGTCAACTCCGGCCATTGACCGAGATCAGCGATCACCAACGCGGTGCAC
>CALKDV010000138.1 GCA_938084085.1 uncultured Nannocystaceae bacterium | reverse complement strand
GATTCGCCTCGACGACGGGAGGTGGGAGGTCACGGCGGAGGTTGACGGGAAGCCGAGGTCTGAAATTTACGATCTGCTGATCTCCGCGGTCTACGCGGAGGAGGTGCCCAAGGTCATCAAGAAGGGGCTGAGCGACGAGGTGACCTCCTTGCTCGCGGAGTTCTCGTACACCGATTCGCTGGCCATCGTGCACGAGGACACGACGATGATGCCGGCGCAGGTCGATCAGTGGAGCACCTACAATATCCTCATCTACCCGCAGGAGACGGTGAGTCTGCGGCCCTATACGATCACCTACGTGACGCGCAAGCATCAGGGGGAACACTCGAACGAGCCGCCTTATCTGACGCTGAGTCCGCTGACGCCCATCGGATGTCAGACCGTGCCAGAGATGCTGGATCTCGCCTCCGCCGAGCAACCAACGCCAACGGTAAGGGCGACCCAGTACTTCCGCCACAACCTGATCACGACGAAGTCGATGGAGGCTCAGAGTTATCTCCATGATCATCAAGGTGACGACGGCCTGTATTTTACCGGGGGATGGACCTACGGCGCCGGTCTGCACGAGGAGATCTTGACGGTGTCCGAAGACATCGCGCGGATCATTCGGGGGTTCGAGCGGCCCTATGGGCCGGCGGGCTATCGGCACGACGACGCGGACCACGTGCCGCCGATGTTGCGGCGCACCCGCGGGGAGAAGATCCCGCTGTTCCCCGAAGACTACTGGCGCTAGGGCACCATGGGCCGCACTTGCCACGCGAGGGCTAGCGCTCGCGCGTGGCGAGATAGTGCTCGAGTCGCGGGCGTCGGGTCTTCCACCAATACTCGTAGGTGTGGCCTGGCCACAGGGCCACGATCTCGCCGGACTCCGCCTGGTACCAGCTCTTGCAGCCGCCAGTGGCCCAGACCATCTTGGCGAGCCGGCGTTGCAGCACGAGGTATTCGCGGTCCACCACGTCCTCCCGGGGCTCCAGCGCGGGGAGCTGTTCGCGCCGCATGGCCATGATGAGCCGCCGAATGTAGCGGACCTGGCACTCCATCATCCACACCACCGAGCTGTGGCCGAGGCCGGTGTTGGGACCGAGGAGCGCGAACAGATTGGGGAAGTGGGGGATGCTCATGCCCAGGTAGGTCCGCGGCGCGTCCCCGGTGGCGTCGGCGAGGCTGAGGCCTCCGCGCCCGTAGATCTTTCCTACCCAGCGCCGATCCCAAATTTCAAAGCCCGTGGCGAAGACCAGCACGTCCGCGGCGTAGGTGTCGTCCCCGCAGCGCAGACCTTCGGGGGTGATCTCCTCGATCGGCGCGCAGACGAGATCGACGTTGTCTCTTTGCAAGGCGGCGTAGTAGTCACTGTCCACCAAAATGCGCTTGCAACCGGCGCGGTAGGGCGGCGTGACCTTCGCGCGCAAGACGGGGTCGTCCACCGCCCGTCTCATCTTCCATCGAAGGTAGCGCTCCACCGCGGGGGGCGTGACACGACCCGGCTGAAAGAGCAGCGAGAAGATGGCCTCGTTGCGCCAATAAAACCACCAGCGATGCGCCCGCTGGATCCACGGCCATCGACGAAAGCGCCGCTTTTGGGCCTCCGAGTAGGCGTAGTTGTCTCGCGAGACGACGAAGTTCGGC
This sequence comes from uncultured Nannocystaceae bacterium, assembly GCA_938084085.1. Lineage (GTDB taxonomy): Bacteria > Myxococcota_A > Polyangia > Nannocystales > Nannocystaceae > JAAZXR01. The sequence continues at coordinate 984 of CALKDV010000138.1, read as the reverse complement.
GTGCGCTGGAAGACGGTGACCGAACGGGCGTGGGCCGCCACCGCGGGGACCAGCTGCACCGCGCTCGCGGCGGATCCCACCACCGCGACGCGTTTGCCTCGCAGATCGAGCGAGGAGTCCCAGGCCCCTGTGTGTGCGGTGATCCCCTCGAAGCGCTCGCGCCCCGGGATGTCGGGGTAGGACGGGCGATGCAGACCGCCCGCGGCGTTCACGAGATGTTGCGCCCGGAGCTGTGAGCCGTCTGTACAGGTGATGCGCCACGTCCCGTCGTCTTCGTCGAAGCGAGCCTCCACCGCGTTGGTTCCAAAACGAATATTGCCGCGCACCCCAAAGCTCTGGGCGCAGCGGCGCAGGTAGTCGAGGATCTCTGGCTGCCCCGACCACTTGTGAGACCACGCAGGGTTGGGCGCGAAGGAGTAGCTGTATAGGGCCGAGGGGACGTCGCAGGCGCAGCCCGGGTAGGTGTTGTGCAGCCAGGTTCCCCCCACGTCCTGGGATTTTTCGAGGATGACAAAGGGGATGCCATGCTTCGACAGCTCGATCCCCATGCACAACCCAGACATGCCGGCGCCGATGATCACCACGGGGGTGGTGGAGACCTCGGCGGCGTCGCCTGGATGTGGGATCTCGGCCATGCGCTACCTCGCAGCGCATGTTGTAGCACGCCTCAACGGCGCGCTTGGCTAGCGGGCGTCGAGGATCCTCAAGACCTGGTCGAGGTCGGCGCGGTCATGCGCGGACTCTCCGACCTTGGCGAAGAGGATGGTGCCGTCGCTGTCGATGAGAAACGCCGCGGGCTTGGAGATCTCGTTGGGCGTGTCTTCCACGCCGAAGTTTTGGACCGTGGCGCGCTCGGGGTCCGACAGCAAGGGGAAGCTCAGGTCGAGGCGCCCCACGAGCTTGCTGCTCGTGTCCGTATCGTCCACGCTGATCGCGATGACGTCGGCGCCGCGCTGTTGAAGCTCATCGCGGCGAGCGTCGAGG
>CALKDV010000137.1 GCA_938084085.1 uncultured Nannocystaceae bacterium | reverse complement strand
CTCCGCTCTACGCCTGGGGAGGGGTGCTCATCATCGAGAGCCTTCGAGCGCCAACCGCTCGGTGCTCGGTGGGGGCGGGAGTCGCGGCCGGCCTCGCTTTCTTGTTCAAAAAGCAGGCGGTGATGCTCGCGCCGTTGGCGGTCATCGCCTGGATATTGACGCGCCGATGGCGATGGTCGGGAGCCACGGGTCGCACAGTCATCGGCTGGGTGCTGGGTGCGGGGCTCGCGGCGGCTCCGATGGTCGTTTTCTACGGCGCTCGGGGACAGCTCACACCGCTTCTTGAGGGGCTCGTGCCGATCTCCAAGGTCGGCGCATATGCGACGGCCATGGAGAACGGGCCACCCGTTAACCTGGCGGTCCTCGTCGCGCAGGTGATGGCACAGCTCGCGCAGACCTTCCCGCTCCTGTGCGCGGCGATGTGCGTGACCCTCGTCGGCACCGTTTGGCGCCCGGCGATAGTCGAAGACCCGCCCGGTGCACGCGGGTTGTCCCGGGTTGTCGCGCTGTGGATCGCGTGTTCGTGGCTCGCGGGAGGTCTCGGGGGCGGGCGCTTTTACGGTCACTATTTGATTCAATGTCTTCCGGCTCTTTGTCTATCCGTGGCCTTCTTGAACTGGGAGGGGTGCCTTGGACGCAACGACGGAGGCCGCATCGGGCGGCTGGTGCTGGCCGCGGTGTTGGCCGCGGGCGCGTATCAGCTCGTGGAGGTCGCCGCTGGAAAGGGAGATCGCTATCGTGGCGTCAAGGTGCGTCATCTCCAAGACGGTCGCACGGCGCCCGAGGCGGTCGGAGCGTTCATCGCTGCGCGGACCAGCGCGGACGACACGATTATGGTGTGGGGCTGGACCGCGTGGCCGGTGTACTACTGGGCCAATCGACGGGCGCCCACGCGCGTCTACAAGGCGCTCGGTAGCCTCACGCAATTTAATACCAACACGGCGTTCTCTCGAGGGGGCCCGACCCCGTTCGTCCCGGGACCTCTGGCGGAGGAGGTCCAGGCGGCTTTTGAGGGGGGGCGCCCACCGGCGTTCTTTGTGTTGAGTCCGAGCTTCACTTCGACCTTCGCCAACGATCGAGACCCGCTTGAGTCCTTTGAGGGGCTGGTCCGTCTGCTTCAAAGGGACTACCGCCCCGTGGCGACATTCGGAGACCTCACCGTACTCCAACGCGTGCCGGGGTGAGGAGGGCGAGGGGCGACGGGCTCGCCCGCAAGAGGACGTCGCGGCTCAGCCTTCTTCCTCGTGTACGTCCTGCATTTGCGTCGCGAAGGCGCGCCGACATAGGTGGATCGCGAGATAAAACAGGGGGGTGTCCACCAGGGCGAAGGCCCACTTGAAGAGGATGCCGTTGAAGAACAGCGCAGGGACTCGGTCCCAGGTGATGCCGCTGCTCGCCGCAAAGGTGGCCAACAAGGCGAGCACCACGAAGGTGTCAAGGAATTGAGAGGCGAACGTGCTCGCGTTGTTGCGGAGCCAGAGGTGACGACCCGCGGTGAGTCGTCGCCAAAAGTGAAACAGGCGAATGTCGATGAACTGCGCCACGAGGTAGGCGGCCATGGAGGCGAGTACCGCCACAGACGACAGCCCAAACACGCGGGAGAAGGTCTCCTTGCCGATTCCGAAGGGCGCGCTCGGGACGGCGTCGGCCACGGCGACCAGCCCCACCACGAACAGGCTCGCCACCAGCCCCACCGCGACGACTCGGTTGGCCCTCCGCGCGCCGTAGACCTCGCTGAGTACGTCGGTGACGAGGAAGGTGACAGGGTAGGCAAGCAGGCCCACCGACTGCTGAAACTGATAGGTGCCGCCGCCTGGGAGCGGGATCGAGAGCTCAAAGAACTTTTGAAAGATGAGGTTGCAGGCGACCAACGCCGCGATGAACACCGCACCGAGGAGCAGGTAGACCCGCTCGTAGGCTTGATCACGTAGGGGGGGGACGCTCATCTCAGGGCTCTCTAGCGGGGACGGTCGTGATGCCGCGACCCCCCACGCTGGTTAGCATGGACAGTATCGCAAAATTCCCAATCACACACACGCGCTGGCACAAGACGAACTGCGCGACTCGAGTCGGATCGGCGAGCAGATGCTTGAACGCGCCCGCCCAGCCCCACTCGATGAGGCCGAGACCACCGGGGGTGAGTCCGACGAGGCCTGTGATTTGGGCAACGCCCGTCGCGCCGATCATGTGGGGGCCCGTGACGACGAGTCCGACCGCGACCGCGGCGCCAAAAAATTGCAGCGTCACGGTGAGGAGCCGGGCGACGCTGAGCGCCGAGATGCGGGCGGCGGTGGAGATGTCCACGTGCACCGGCCGACCCGGCGGTTGGGGGGGGGTGGTCCCACGCGACCGAATCGTAGAGACCCGCAGGTAGGCGGCGATGGCCAGCCGCGCGATGGGGCTCACGAGGGGGATGAACAAGCCGGCGACGAGGAGCACGCAGACCAGCGGGGTCGTGAGGTCCTCCGCGGTTGCGGCGGCGGGGGAGAGCAAGAGCCAGGCGGCGAGGCCGAGGGGCAACAGCAGGTCAAGCAGCCGCTCCACGACCACCTGGGTCGCCGCGTGTCCCAACCCGCGTTCGCTGCCGGCGCGACGCAAGGCGACCCCGCGGCCCACCAGGTCCACCGCGAGCGCGGGGACGAATTGTCCGACCAGCCGGGTGACCACCAGGGCCCGGAGGTAGGTGAAGAAGGGGAGACGATCTCCTCCCATGGCCTCGAGCAACAGCTGCCAACGTCGGGCGGTGACGAGGCTCGCGAGGGTCGTGCCGAGCAAAGAGAGGGCGAATCCAACCGGCGAAGGCGTGAAGTCGTCGATGAGGGCGTGCCAGTCCGGCAGCAGCCAGATCAACACCCCTGCGAAGGCCGCGATGCCGATGGCAAGACGCAAAAACGCCGACCCAAATTGGCCGGCGCGTGTTCGCTTCGCACCTCCCCCGTCGACGGTCATGCCGCGGCTCGTTGGGACGGGCGGTGTCGATTCACCAACTACCCCTGACGGAAACGACTGGGAAAGTCGTCGCCGAACTCTTTGTTGGCGTGGATTGTCTTGGCCCGCGCGATCAGGGCGTCCTCGGACTCACGGCGCTCCGGATCCGGGATGCAACACTCCACCGGACACACCGCCTGGCACGCCTCGTACTCGTGGAAGCCGACGCACTCGGTGCAAAGGTTAGGGTCGATGACATAAACTTCGTCGCCCTCGGAGATGGCCTCGTTGGGACACTCGGGCTCGCACGCGCCGCAGTTGATGCACTCGTCAGTGATGTGGGTTGCCATGGATGTTCGTTCCTTGCCGGCGGCTACGCGCCTGGCCTTAGGGAGTGTACCGGACAGCGCTCAACGGTCAAGACCTTGGCAGGACAGGCAAATTTATGGCCGCCACACCCTCCGTGACCGACGCGCGAGGCCCCTTCATCTCAACAGATCCTCTAAATCCCGGAGGAGCGCTGGGATCTCCCGCCACATCTGGGCGAGGTTTGCGCCACCATCCAGCATGATCGCCAGGGTGCATTGGTGGTCAATTCCTCGGACGAGCAGCGAGCCCTCGTCGCCTTCCACGAGGATGGAGGGATCACCGAGACCAAAGATGACCGCGATGCTCCGCAGCCTTTCAATGGATTGTCCGACCTGAGCGCCGGTCAACTCCACATCGAGCAACGAGGCCTTTTGACCGTCGAAGGCGTAGTCGATGGTGTGGCCGTAGGAGTCAGTGACGACGGCGCCGAGGCTCCCTGAAATGGCGATGACCAGGGCGCCGAGGCGCTCGCCGATCTCGGAGACGCCGAGGTTGAGCCCCCGCGGCGGGGAGTCCGAGAGTCCCGTACGAGGGATCTCCGTCACGGCGGCGAGAGGTCCCGGGATACGCCCACGTCGAAGCGCTGTCCAAGGCGTCCGATCTCTTTGGCGAGGCGCTCGATTCGCCACGTCGGGGTCGCGCGCTCGCGAGCCAGTAAATCCAGGTCTTGTTCGCTGCGTGTGGAGGCGGGGATGACTTCAAGCACCGTGATTACGTGCGCGCCGTACGCGGTCCACACTGGGTCGAGCGTCGAGAACGTCTCCACCGGGCACACGGCATCGACCCATGGCTTCACAAATAGATCTTCGTTACACGCCTCGAGCGCCGTCGCCTCGATCTTCATGCGCACGCCTGCGGGGAGGTTGGCGCTGTTTTGCCCCGCGTAGGCGGAGGCCACTCGCTTGAAGATGTCGCACGGCTTCTTCCGCTGATCATCGGTGACGAAGGTTCGCATGAGGGCGGTGAGATCGTTGGCCGGCTCGCGGACGAGGTCGCGAAAATCCGGGCTTTGGGCGCGCTCGGTCATCGCCTCTCCTTCCAGATCCTTGGGCATCAAGATGACCTGGCAGACCTTGGTCGTTCGATCCATCGACAAGCGCTGAAGGTCTCTCGCGTAGGCCTCCGCAGGCAGGGCCTCGGGGCCGTTGTTTGGCTCAAATACCTCAGAGAGCCACAGCCTCGCGAGCGCCGCGCGGGCCTGAAACTCCCGCCCGTCGGGGTCATCCCGCTGACGTCGGTCCGGGTCTCGTTGGCGCGCGCGGTAGGCCTCGCTCAAGCGCATCACCCGATCGAAGCGGGCGGTGGCCTCCTCGTCGCTGAGGCCCTCCGCCTTGAAGGCGTCGAGCAGTGCTGGCGGGGGGCCGTCTTGGATCGTGAGGGGGTACTCTTCGCTCTTGCCGTTCTCGCCGCACGCCGCCGAGGAGAGCAGCACGCCGAGGGTAGCGGTCAGCGCCGCGCGCTTAAAACGGGAGGGAGAGCGCAAGACTGCCGATGCGCGCGTTGCCAAATCGATACTCGTCGCGGTCCACAAAGACATGGTCGTACGTCGCTTGAATCCAGGAGCCCCGAAGCCAGCGGGTGGAGGGGCTGGTGGCGAGTCTATCGAATCGGTAGGTGATTTGCAGCCCCACTGTGTGGGAGTCAAACGCACCCATCTTTGGATCCGCGGTGCGGTAGCGGTCGGTGGCGGCGTAATCCCCCGTGGGAGACCAAAACTCCGCTGCGTTTTGGATGTAATACCGGTAGCGCGCGCGCAGGCTCAACTCCGGGAGGACCCGCGCGTGGAGTCGCAGCTGCGGCGCGTGGGTGCGAACGCCCCAGTCATCGGCGCTGAACCGGTAGCGCGGTTCGAGAGCCAGGCGCGCCTTTGGAATCGCGTAGCGCGCCGATCCTGAGACCGCGAGGCGTCGCCGCAAGAGGGGGTGAACCTCCTCCATGCCGTTGCGCACCCTGCGGTAGGGGTTTTCTTGTGGACCCCGGGCGTGGCTCCCTTCGACCTGGAGGGAGGCGAGGAGGGTTCTGGTGAGCACATGGTTGTATCCGAGGGAGGCGTTGTGGACCTGCAGCACGTTGGTCGGCCCGTCCACGAAATCGGTCGGGTCATCCTCGCTGGGGACCTTTGACTTCCACGGGATGCGAACCCCGGGAACGTTCGCGAGGATTCGAAAGGCGCGATCGTGGGTGTAGGCATAGTTGGCGCCGAGCGTGATGGTCTTTTGCCGAAGTTCGCGTGCGAGGGAGAGACCGACGCTCCGAGACTCGTAATCGGTCTCCGTGGAGTAGCGAAAAAACGAGCCGAGGCTCCATTCGCGGAGCCGCGAGGCGACGCGCAGGACGGCCTCATGCCGCATTTCGGTGAACACCTTGTCGCCTCCAAGCTGCAGCGCAGCGGCGCCGATAGAGGCGCTAGAGATGACATCCATGAGGTAGTCCGCGCCGATGGTCAAGCGCTCGTCGGGGAGGTCTTTGGAGAACGAAATATACGGCTGAAGCACCCGGGTGCTGCGCTCTCGGTAGTAGTTGCCGCGGATCAGGATGCGATCGTCCGCGTCTACCGGCGAGGGCCACCACACCACAAACAGCGCCGCGAGCAGCAACGCCGCGGCGGCCGCGAGCCGCGTGTGAGGGAGCGGGAGGCTCCGCTGCAAGGGCGCGATCATCCGCAGCCGCAGCCGCCTCCCTGGATGCCATGACCACCAAAACCGGCCTCTCGCGCCGCCTCGATGTGGCTGTGGAAGGTCTCCTCCTCCAGGTCGAGGGCGGGATCCATCTCGGGTTGCGCGAGGAGCCCACGCTGGGAAGGTGGGGTGATCGCACATCCGGCGGAGCCGAGGAGGGTGGTGCACACGCACGCGCGGAGGAGGGGGCCAACCGTTCGTTCCATGACCGCCACACTGCCGCACTGTGGGGATGTGAGCAAGCGCAGCGCAGGAGCGGTGAGGTAATTCGTCTGGAAACGGGTATGGTGCGCTCCATGTCCGAGGACGCCACGCCCCCATCCAAACATCATGGTCTCATCGTCGTGATCGACGGGCCGGCTGGCGCGGGGAAGAGCACGGTGGCGAGGCGGGTCGCGCAGGCGCTCGAGCTGCCGGTGCTCGACACGGGCGCGATCTACAGGACAGTGGCGCTCGCGGGTGATCGTGCGGGGGTGCCGTGGACCGACGGAGAGGGGCTCGCCGCGCTCGCGAGCACGATGCCGCTGGTCTTCGTGGCCGCGTCGGTGGCGAGGAGCGGACGCCAAGAGGTGTGGCTCGGCGACGAGGAGGTGACCGACGCCATTCGCACTCCCCACGTCTCAGACGGGGCCTCTCGGGTATCAAGTTTGCCCCCGGTCCGGGCCGCGCTCCTTGATCTCCAGCGGAAGCTCGGCACGAGCGGTTGCGTCGGCGAAGGCCGCGATCTGGGCACGGTCGTCTTCCCGGCCGCAGATCACAAGTTTTTCTTGACGGCGTCCACCAAGGTGCGCGCCGAGCGTCGTCACCGTGAGCTCGTTTCGCGGGGCGGAGACGTACCGTCCTTGGCGGAGGTCTTGGCGGCGATGAATGAGCGCGATGCGCGCGACTCGGGGCGGGAGGTGGCCCCGCTCGCCCGGGCCGACGACGCGAGGGAAGTGGACTCGAGTGGGGCGACGATCGACGAGGTTGTGGCGGAAATTCTCCGCCACGTGGATGAGACCTAGGACGCCGCAGCGCCCCGATTTAGGTCGCTTGACGTGGGGGGGTTGCACCTATACCTTGC
>CALKDV010000136.1 GCA_938084085.1 uncultured Nannocystaceae bacterium | reverse complement strand
TCGAGCTTGATCTCGGTGCCGGCGTATTTACCAAAAAGGACTTCGTCGCCCTTCTTGACGTCGAGTGGGCGTCGATCGCCATTGTCGTCGGAGCGGCCGTTTCCAACCGCGATGACTTTTCCGCGGGCTTGCTTCTCTTTTGCTGCCTCGGGAATGATCAGACCACCGGAGGTGGTTTCTTGATCGGCGACGCGCTTGATAATGACTCTGTCGTTGAGTGGACGGACTTTCATGATTTCTTGGATCTCCAGGTTGGACGTGGGTGCCCCGTCGTCGCGGGGCGGGTTGGGTGTCGGGCGCAGCGCGCCCGGTCAACATGTCGCCGCTCGGACCTTCTTCGTTGGCCCGGGGCAGCGCGCGCGAGTCTAGTGCCGCGTTCAGGTGGGTCAAGCCCCCACCCCCGAATCAAATTTCGCGGGATTTCTCACAGCAAAATGGCCCTCGGCGGCCGGGCCTGCTAGAATCAAAAGGAGGTCAGACGCCATGAGTACGCGCGTGAAGGTGAATGAGACGCTCCGCTCCTTTTTTTACGAGCGCGTGGAGCATGCCGTCGAGCGCCGAAAAGCCTCCCTGTCCGATGAGACCCAGGCCTATACGGTCAACTTTCTTGCGGCATACGCGCGGCGTACGGGGCTCGCAGGCCGTCGATCCCGGGCGTTGGCGCTCGATTTCATGGAGGCCATCGATCGCGGTGCGAGCGCGCTTCGCGACGTGGGGGACCGAGCCTTGTACATCGCGGGCGTCGTTCCCCGCAGCCTCGACCGCACGCCGATGAATGTCCGCTACGTCGCGAGCATCGGAACCAACGCCTACCGCGGGGTGGGCGGCATGCTCCCGGGACTCACGGTGTTCAAGGAGCTCGCAGAGTCGTTCGAGACGGTTCGGTTGGTCGTAGGAGACGCGACCACGAGCGACGAGCACGAGCACATCAACCTGCTCGAGGTGTACGAGCGGTGGCTGAGCGCCCGTGACCAACGCGACGCCGAGGTCCTCTTGGCCGCGGGGATGCGCCTCGATGACGCCAGCACTCACGGCGTGCACTGAGCGACAGCCTCAGTTCGCGACGCAGGTGCTGCGCACTTCGATGGGCAACATCGCGACGGATGGCTCGACGATCCACGCGCACGCTGGCGTCCAATTAAAATACGAGCAGCCGGAATAGGCGTGCCGAAGCTGCACCACCGCCTCGCCAACGGGGACCCACGGTGTCTCGGGGAGCGTCGCAAAATCGATGGTCAGCCCAGGCAGCACAGACACCGACGCGGATCCCACCGACGCGATGAAGAGATCCTGGGCGTGAATGCCCGCCGTCCCCATCGCGAGCGCGGCGGAGGTGTCGACCACATTCGCCACGTGCTCGCAGGTCCATCCCACAGGGACGGGGATCTCATCCCCGTGCACGTACCAACCGTGGAGCACCCGCACCATTGGCTCCACCGCTTCTGCGGGGAGGTAGCCATGCGGTCCCCCATAGAGCACCCCGCTCGAAGGGACCCGCAGCCCGATGGCGGCGAAGGGTACCGCCCCCAAGGGCGCGGTGCCCCCGAGGGCGACACCGTCGATGAGGAAGCCAACGGTCCACGGCCCCGACCCCTCCAAGACCTCCCACAACGTCGGGTAGTTCCACGCCTGGCCGTCCCCGAGCGAGAGCGCCAACTCGCCATGAGCCACCGAGACTCCCGCGTGCTCCTCTTCGTAGGCGAGGAGCGCCCCGCCCCCTGTCTCCTTAAAGACCTGGACCGTGATATCGAAGACGCCGTCGAGTGGTGCTCCCTGCGCATCCGCGACCAACGCCGTGTAGGGAAACGCGTCGTCGAGGAGCGAGGGGCTGGCGAGCGCGACGCGAGGGCTCATCAACGAGAGCGCCAGCAAGAGCGAGCAACGAGGGATTTGAGGGATTCTTAACTTCATCATTTTTCCTTTTCAGCTGTGAGAAACACGGGAGCTCCGCTCCCATACGGGCTTGAACCATCGGGTCAAGCGGGGTGGCACGTGGAGACGACGTTGACTGCGTACAGCTCGCTCTCCGGCTCAAGAGGGTCGAGGACGACAGGCGCTGTCGATGCGAAATGCGCGGTCGGGAGTTCACCGAACGAAACCCCTGCACAGGAAAATTCGGTCCCGCGATAGCGGACGATGACGCTGACACGCCGGTGGCACTCCGCGTCTCCAGACAGACATGTGATCTCCGGATGCCCGCCGCCCACGTGCGCGTCCACCATGGCTGTCACCGCGCTTTGTTGGAGTCCAAAGGTTGCGTCTTGTCCGCAGTGGGCCGTCTCGACCATCGCCGAGGTGAGCAAGCGGGTCCCCCCGATGACCCGCGCCTCGTGATGACATGTCCACCCGGCAGGCAATCCAGGGTCAACGAGGTCCCCAGCCACGTACGCTCCGCGCGTCACCACCACCGGCGCGGTCGCAAATGCCTGCGTTGGAATGCGACTCCCCCGGGTGTACACCTCTTGAGCGATGGCGCTGGAGACCCGCCCCGCGAAGGGCAGCAAGCCCACCTCCAACGGCGGTTCGAGCGCGTCTCCCTCAAAACTCCAGCGAATCCAGTGGCCGCCTGCCGAGGCGATCGCGTCATGGAGACCCTCGGGCAGCGCCGCCTGAAAGACACCGTCCACCAGCTCAACGTTGAGCTGCGCGCTCATCAAGAGGGCGCTCGCCTCGACGCCGGCCGAATTGTAGATGCGGAGCGTCAACGAGCGCGTCCCGTCTCCAGGTGCAGCAGCCCCCGGTTCCATCGCGTCCATCGGCCCCACCGCGCCGGCGAGCGTCATCTTTGTCGCGCCCGCGGTCCCGATCCATGGCTTGAGCCACACGTGTTTCCCTTCGAGCCGCCCCGCGCCTCCCAACGGTCGTGCCCCGAAGAACGCCCGCCTCACGGTGGGCGCGGCCACCCCCGCCCCCGCGCCGAGGTGTTGGAGCCTCGCGTCCGCTGGGACGGACGGCGCCACCGGGGGGTCGACAGAATCCACCTGGATGCCTCCGTCCGAGTCGCCCCCTCCAAAGTCGCCACTCTCCGCGAATCCGACTCCTGAGCCGTCCACGGCCCGGGCGCAGCCAAGTCCCACACTCGCGACGGTGACCACCGCCGACACCATGATGATTGTTCGAATTTCGCTCATTTTTGTCTCCTGGTGTGCCTACTCCAGCGGTCCACACCACCCCCCTCGCCAGTCGCGTCGGACCGTTGCACGGCAAATATGGGCGCGTGCGCGTCACGCGTGAGCACGTGCCCCGCGCTTGAAAATTCACGTGGATGAAGAGGTCGCGTACGCTCGCCCCATGCCCGACCGCGAGACACCTCGCCGCCTCCGCGCGGGATTTTGGGTCGCCACCTTCGCGCTCACGCTGGCGCACCTTCTCCGATTCCAACACGGCGATGAGGCGCTGTACTTGGGGTGGCTGCCCGCCGATCTCGCCTTCCGCATCGTCTGGATCGCGGCCGCCACAGTGGTGATCTTCGTCATGACCTCCGTCTCGTGGCGCGGAGATCAAGGAGAGAGCCCATGAGCGACGCCAGCCTCATCTTGTCGGTGGTGTGCGTGTACTTCGTGGTGGTCCTGGGGATCGGAGTCGCCGCAGGCAGGCGCAACGTCACCACCGCGGAGGACTACTTCCTCGCCGGGCGCTCCGTGAAGACACTCGTGCTGTTCATGGCCCTCGTGGGCACAAACATCACCCCCTTCGTCTTAATGGGGATCCCAGGGCTGTCCTACCACCGCGGCGTCGGCGTGTTCGGACAAAACGCCTCGATCATCGTGCTCGGAATTCCCTTGTCCATCTACCTCATCGGGCTGCCGTCATGGCGCCGGGCTCGGGCCCTCGGCGCGGTGACCCCTGCAGAACTCTACGCGAAGCACTTCAACGCGCGATGGTTTGGGTGGCTCGTGTTCACGGTCTATTTCATCTTCACCGTGCCCTATATGGTCACCGCTGTCTCCGGCGTGGGGATCGCCGTCGACACTTTCTCCGACGGGAAGGTCAGCTTTGAAAGCGCCGCCGCGGGGATCCTGCTCGTGACGCTGCTGTATACGAGCTTGGGTGGGATGCGCGGGACCATGTGGACCAACGTCCTCCAAGGGAGCATCTTCCTCACGTTCAGCGTCGTGGCCTTCTTCCTCATCGCAGACGTTCGCGGAGGAGTGGCGCCCACCATGCGCGCGGTGGCCAGCGCACACCCAGAGCTCATGAGCGTTCCTCACGAGGGCCCCTTTCGACTCGGGCCGTGGGCGTCGTGGGGGCTGGGCATCTCCTTGTGTGTCATCGCCTTCCCACACATGCTCGTGAGGATCTTCGCCGCGCAAGACGAGAACTCGCTCAAGAACGCCTGTCGCCTGTACCCCGCGGCGATGGTGCTGTTATGGATCCCCTGCGTGCTGTTCGGCGTGTGGGGCACCCTCGATTTCCCCGCGCTCGCCGGCCGCGCTTCGGACGCGGTGTTCCCTCTCCTCGTCGAGCGACACCTGGGCCCCTTCGCCCAAGGCGTCGCGCTCGCCAGCATCCTCGCCGCCGTCATGTCCACGCTCGACGCTCAGATGTTGACCTTGTCGTCCATGCTCACCCGCGACGTGTTAAGCCGGGTCCGCGGGGACCGGCAGCAGATCCTGCTCGGGCGCAGCTTTCTCGTCGTCCTCGCCGCCATCACCTGGGTCATCGCCATACGCAAGCCGGCCTCTATCTTCAGCATCGCGGCCCTGTCCTTTTCGGGCTACGTCACCTTGATCCCCACGATGTTCCTCTCCATGCGGTGGCCCGCGTTCACCCGCACCGCCGCGACCTGCTCCATCGTTGTCGGCAACGTGGCGCTCGTCGCCTCGCATCTTTGGGGCCCCGCCGATGCGGCGCTCTTGCCGGTCGCGTGGGCGCTGTTGGCTGGAACGCTCGCCGCGGTGATCACCACGACGCTGAGCTCACCGCGCCCACGTCCGGGCGACGCCACGAACGCTTGATGCGTCGGTAGGTTGACTGGACTCTCTGGAAACCTCGCCGCCGTATCGAACGAGTGAGGAAGGTGTAGGGCGGAGAGGAGGAGCGCGTAATCAGTGAGCGACTGCGAGGTCTCCGAGAGTCGAGACCATGAGATCAAATTAAGATCGATGTGGCAAGTAAGTCGGCGATTTTTTTCTCGATGTTCGACGCGATCGATTTGAACGCTCGACCGTTCGGAGAAACACGCGACACAAGATCTCCAATGTCACGCCGCTCGGCCGATCCAGCGACAAGCATCAATCACAATTTAAACGCTCGAGCCGCGTGTGCGCCTCGCCCACAAAACGAACACTCAACCGAGCACACTCGGCGCTCCAACGCGACCCATGTGGCTCGTGCTGAGACGGTGCGCAACGCCCCACGTTGGCGTCGAACCACGCGCTCAGAACACAGTTCGCTGCGCCGGGAGGACTGGATCTCCCGGGTGTCCGTGCGCGCGAGCAAGACTCAGAATCGAGCCACCGCGCCCAGCCCCGCCGAGGGAGCCGAGACGCTGAACGTGGATGGAAACAGCCACAGGCGCGCCTGGTCGCCGCTCCTGGGACGAGGACGGTAGATGGCCATGAGCGTCGCACCCACTGCTGCGAGGCCAAGCCCTATCCCCAGCGTCGCGTATCCGATCGGTCGAGTGGTGGAGCGTTCGACACCGGCGGCGCCGCCGTCGACCGGTTTGTCCCCGCGTACGGCGAGTGCCACACCCACCGCGACCCCGATCACGCCGACACCGACTGTACCCGCACCCACCAAAAATCGTCGCCGTGCTGCGCGGCTCAGCGCTTGCTCATCCTCGGTCCGAGGCATTGAGGACGCCGGAGAGGTCTCGGCTTGTTCCTCGCTGGCCTCATCCATGTCCGAGAGCTTCGCACGCAAATGCTCGTCCACGCGGGTCACGACCTCGCCCACGCCGCACGGTGTACATCGAAGCTCCTCGCTCGACTCCACGCCGTTGAGTCGCACCACCACCGAAATCTCATAGCCGTAGGTCACGTCCCGCACCGCCGCCTGCACCACCGCGCCCTCGTGCGAATCCGCCAAGGTCACGGCGAGCGCACCGAGCTGGTCGCGCAATGCCTCCGACTCAAGCTCGTCTTGCACCCCGCCGGTCTCGATCAAGGTGTCCGCCCCAGCCGGCGACTCCGCCTGGGCTTCCCGGGCGCTCCCC
>CALKDV010000135.1 GCA_938084085.1 uncultured Nannocystaceae bacterium | reverse complement strand
GTGTCGCGGCTGGCAGCGACAATGATCGCGCGGCTGAGCGGGAGGAAGGCTGCCCGCGCGGCCTCAAGCTCCGGATTCTTGAGCGCCTCGAGTTGAGCCCGCGCGCCGACGAGCTCGGGTCGGTTCTCAAATTTGGCGAGCACGTGGTCAAGTTTGGCGATCTCTGCGTCGATCCCTTCGACGCTGTCGCGCGACAGCTGGTCGCCAATCTTGAGGTACGGGGCGAGCACCTCCGCGAGCGGTCCTTGCGGCGCGGTGAGGGCCTTGGCGGGCGCGGCGTCGTCCGATTCCTTCGCGTCGGCGGGCGCGGCCTCCTTCGTGGGAGCAGCTTCGACGTCCGCCTGCGCGGATTCTGGCGCTTTGTTCGCGGACGTGTAGACGTAGACGCCGCCACCGATGGAAAAAATTACCACGCCGAGGAGAGGAATTTTGTTCATACCGGAAGTCTAGCGAGATAGGCTCTCACCCGGTACCGTCACGGTGATGATTTTTCGTATCCGAGGACTGGGTGCAAGGCAGAGGGGGCGGGCGCTCGCTCTGTGGGTTTGTTGTGTGTCTGCGACGGGATGCCAGGAGGAGGCGTCACCGACCTTCGCGGCAGACATCCAGCCGCTGCTCGATGAGAGCTGCCTGTGTCACATGGAGGGCAGCAGTGGAACGATGGTCGCTCCCACGTTGACCTTGAACGCGGACTCGGCGTTCGGAGAGCTGGTGGATACCCCATCGACCCAGCTCCCATCCATGGCGCGGGTCACCCCGGGTGATCCGGACGCGAGTTATTTATGGCGCAAGATCGAGAACACGCATCTCGACGCGGGCGGCTCTGGGACAGTGATGCCACCGACGGGGCAGCTCTCCGCCGGAAAACGCGACACCATCGAGATGTGGATCGCGGACGGGGCGCAGCCCTAGCGTCGGCGTCGGCGTCGGCGTTGACGTCGCCCGCCGATGCTCATGAAGAGCAGCCAGAGCCCAAGCGCCGGTGTCGGGACGGGTTGAACCGAGCAGCCGCCCGTGGCGGTCCCGGTGAGCCCGGGCTCATCGTGGTCGCAGTAGTCAAAGGTGGGGCTGCCATCTTCGGTCGTTGAGGTCGTGAAGGAGTTGGCGACGAGGATGGGTGCGGCGCCATAGGACCACCACGGTTCGCCGGATGCGGTAGAGGTCGCGCTCGCGCGGACATAGATCGCCTGGTTCGTGGCTTGGGGGGGGGCCCCGAACGTCACCTCCCCGGTCCCGGTGAAGTCCATGGATTGAGTCGTGAGCGGCGTCCAACTTGCCTGGTCGGAGAGGTCGCTTGAGGTCAGCGCCCACTCAAGTGAGATGGGGGCAGCCGCCTCATCGGAGAGGCACGCGCGAAGGGACAACGGGCCATCGGCGCCGAGCTTGGCCTCTCGCGAGGGATCGAGCAGCGCAGCGAGGGGAGGGCGCGCAACTGCGGGCGTGTCGCCGACACGGATCACGCCCGCCCGCGCGGACCATAAGTTGTTGACGGGCGCGTAGGTGTAGGCACGGATCACATAGGGGCCCTCGGGGACGCCGGCGGTGTCCCACGCGATGCCGGCGGCCGTGGCCTCGCAGGTGAGACGCGTGCGCTGGGCCGGGGATTGGATCGGCCACACGCAGTCCCCCGCGACTCCGTTGTGTCCCGGTTCCGTCGCCCACGAAGAGCTCTCGAGGATCTCCGCCGGAGCAGGCAACGCCGCAAGCTCTCCACGGGTGACGGCGCCTTGGGCTTCTTCAAGGGTGATCCAGTTGGGCAGCACCTCGTCGGGGCGCGGGTTTCGGCAAAATGCGAATGTTTGAACTCGCCTGCTCGTGGGCACTTCATGCACGCCGAGGATGTTGTCTTCAAATGGGATCATCCACTGAAGGGGGACCATTGGGTCCGTCGTGCGGTCGACCTCGATGAGGCAGTCCCGGGACGAAAACGCGACTGGTGTCGGAATTTTTGCGCCGTCGTCTCCACGGGACACGCCGGATGGTGACGCCATCACCGCGATCGCCGTCGCGACGCCGGTCGCCCAGAGCGGAACACCCCGTCGTCGCCGCCGTGGGCCCGGTATTCCCCCGTGAATGTCCTTGTTGGCCGCGCTCAAAGTGGTTCGTCCCGATGAAACCTTGATGAAAAACTAGCATGTGTTAGGAACGCGTCATGAGTTTTTCAGCGTGGGGAGATCTTCGTCGCTCTTGGTTTAGCGTCTGTGTGTGCGCCGCTATCGCCGGTTGTTCGTCGACGGACGACGCTGGCGGCGACACGGAGGTCGCCACGTCGTCCGACACCGGAGGCGCAGAGACTGGAGGAGATGGCGACGGCGATGGTGACGGCGATGAGACGTCCTGGCGCGTCGGCGCGGAGGGCTTCGCCGTGCCGACGGTGGAGACATTCTACGCCTGCTTTGAAGTCACGGTACCTGTGGATGCGCTCAAGCATGTCGTTGGGTTTCGGCCGGAGATCGATCCGAACTCGGCGGCCTACGTGCACCACTTTGTGTTGATGCAGTCCCCGGGACCGAGCGGCGACCCGCAGGGCTCGGAGTGTTACGACTTGAATGGGGATTTGATGTGGGCGTGGGCACCGGGGGTCGTGGACTATGATCTGCCCCCTGAGGCTGGATACCTCGTCGGCGACGCGGCCTCCGAAGTGACGCTGCGAGTACAGATTCACTACAACAACCCGCTGGGAACCGCGGGGGTCGTGGATTCCAGCGGTGTTCGCGTCGTCTACTCCGATGAGCTTCGGGCGAACAACGCCGGCTCCGTGGTGTTTGCGGACGTCCTCGGCATCACGATCCCGCCAGGAGAGCCCGCGTACAAGCACGTCGCCGACTGTCTCCCCAACCAGTCCGAGGCCATGCTCAACGGGCCGATCACCGTGATTGGCTCGATGCTGCACGCGCACGAGCTTGGTTCGGTGTTGTGGACCGACGTGTATCGGCAGGGCGAGTTTGTGGGCGAGCTCAATCGAGATGACCCATTTAGTTTCGCGACCCAGAACTACAAGACCATCGACAACTTCGTGATCCAGCCGGGCGACCTCGTCGAGAACCATTGCGTCTATGATTCTACCGAGCGTACCGAGCCGACCTACGGTGGTCTCGGTACCTTCGATGAGATGTGCTGGAACGAGATGATGTACTACCCCCGCGAGAACATCAATTTTGATTTCTGCGGCAACTAGGGTCCGCGGACGTCCGCGGTGGCGCCTAGCTCGTCGGCGTGTTCCCCATGAGCGCCGCGTACATGACCGGCAATGAGCGGTCCAATCGGTAGTCCACGCCCGAGTGTCCGTCAGGGAATTCCTCGTAGAGGTGATCCACCCCAGCGCGTCGCAACTTGTCGGAGAGGCGTCGATTCCCGAAGTGCAGGTTGTATTGGTCTTTGGAGCCACAATCGATGAACAGGGATTTGAGGGAACCAAGGGCAGCGACGCAGTCGGGCTCTTCGGCGAGGGTGAGCGGATCCCAGCGTTTCCAGCGCGCCCAGGATTCGGCATCGAGGGCGCAGGTGCGGACGTCAGCGGGGAATTGAATGCCCATGGGGAGCTCTGGTTGAGGGTCGTAGCTCGCCGCCATCGCGAGGAGCATGAGGGCGTAGAAGTCCTTGCCGTCGACCTTGGGCTGTTGCTGGAGATGGGAGATGAAGGCGACCGGGTCCCCGTCGAACCGCGCCAAGGCGCTTGCGGCCTTGGGCAGATCGGAGCGATAGAGCAGATCAAAGTCGGCGTCTCCTGAGTGGGACGCGACCGCTCCCCAAAAGTTGGGATGTTTCATCGCGTTGACGAGGGCCCCGTAGCCGCCGCTGGAGCGGCCGAAGAGCGCGCGTCGTCCCGGCGACGATCCGGCTGGGTAGGTACGCTCAAGGGTTGGGACGAGATCTTCGTGGATAAAGCTGCTCCATCGACCGAGCACGGGGGTGTCGAGGTACTGATTCCCTCCGAGGGACGTAAACGCGTCCGGCATGGCGAGCACGATCGGGCCCATCTTGCCCTCCG
>CALKDV010000134.1 GCA_938084085.1 uncultured Nannocystaceae bacterium | reverse complement strand
GAAGGCGTCGCAGCGGATCCGGTGAGTGACGAGGTGAAGGCGGAGACGACGGCGCTGCTCGCCGCCATCGAGGCGGGGGACATGGATACGCTCGCCCCGCTGCTGCACCCAGGATTTCGCTTCGCGGCCGGCGCTCCTGCGCCGTAGACATCCGGGGCTCGAAATTACGTCGCGAAGTGTCGTACCGTAACAGTCACATGGAGACGCCCCGCTACAGGTCGTTCGAGGAGTTTTGGCCCTACTATGTCTCGGAGCATCGCGTGCGTGCCTGCAGGGGCTTGCACTACGTGGGGACGACTTTGGCCATCTGCAATCTCGCCGCGGCGTTGCTGTGGATGCAGCCGCGGTTCCTCGCGACGGCAGCGTTGAGCGGTTACCTCTTCGCGTGGATCGGCCACTTCTTTATTGAGAAGAACCGACCGGCCACGTTCAGCTATCCGCTGTGGTCTCTGTTCGCAGACTTCAAAATGTTCGGCTTCGCGTGTGCGGGAAAGATGTCGCGCGAGGTCTCTCGGGTATTGGCCGAGGAATCCGGCGCGTAGCCGGCGCTGCGTGTCGGTGCACCTAGGTTGCGTAATCGACCCGCACGCGGCATCCATCCACCGAGGTCCCGTCGATGCGACGGACGGCCTCGTCCGCCTGGGTGCGAGACGCGATGGTGACGTAGGCGAAGCCGCGGCACTTGGTGAGAGAGGCGTCCTTGATAATTCGTGTGGAGGCGACCTCGGTGACGGGCGAAAAGATGCTCTGCACAAACTGTTCGCTCGTGTCCTCAGGAAGCCCGCCGACGAATAGGGTTGTCACGAGGGGACGATAGGGCACACCCCGCATGTAAGCCAGCATCCGACATGTGAGTAAACGTCGTTCTTCATGACACTGCAGGGTCTGCGCATCTCCAGGTCCGTCGGTCGTAGAATTCCAATGATTCTGGTGTCTTAGTTTTTTGGGGCCGCACCCGCAGCATCCCGCATCTCGGGATCGGTGTCCGTCGCGTGGGAGATCTTGGCGGACTTGGCGGGCAACGAGCGGGAATTCCGTCGGGCCGTCGCTTCCTCGAGAAGCTCTCGAAGGTTGCTGCGGTGCCGAAACCAAATCAGGCTTGTCACCGCCAACGCGGCGCCCGTGGTCGACCCGGGATCCCCGTGGAGCCAGGACCCAAGAAGCATCACAGTCGTCGCAGTGAGCGAACCGAGACCGGAGATTCGCGTGAGCACCAAGATCTGGAGATAGACCATGCCCGCGGCGAACGCGACGATCGGCGAGAGCGCGAAGAAGGCACCAAAGGCGCAAGCCACCCCCTTGCCCCCGCGAAACCGCAGGTAGATCGGGAAGATGTGCCCGGCGACTCCGGCGACCGCGACGGCGGCGATCCACGCGTCAAAGTTGGGAATGGCGGCGCGGTCGAGAAATTGCTGACCGGCGAGGATGGGAGCGGCGGCCTTGAGTGCGTCGAGTCCAAAGACGACGGCGCCCCATCCTTTGCCCATGCCGCGCACGGCGTTGGTCGCCCCGATATTTCCAGAGCCCAGACTCCTCAAGTCAACGCCCCTCAGGCGCCCAAGGACGAGCCCAAACGGGATCGCGCCGAGAAGGTACGCGGCGAGCACGAGTAAACCGAGGCTGAGGTCGACGCTGTCCAAGGAGTGGGAGTGTACCGTTATGGGCGATGCGTGTCGGTGTTTCCGAAGCGCGCCTCTGGTCAAGAGTTGTGCGGAGGCGTCGGCGGCTGCTCTGGCACGTTGCAGACCGGTTCGGGCGCCGTTCGTCGCCGGCTCACCTGGTGGGGGATTTTTAGGCCTCGTCGGCGCCCCGCGCCTCTTTTTCGTCGATCCCGGATCGGCCAAATCGAGCCTGCAACACGTCTCCGACGTCCGCGAGCGACAGATCGCGTGACGAGAGCCCGACCATCACGTGGAATAATAAATCGGCGGCTTCGGAGGCGACCCGGTCATCACTCTCGTTGGCGATGGCGTCGCACAGCTCGCTCGCCTCTTCGGTGATCTTGTCGTTGATCGTGAGGGGGGCGCCGTCGAGAAGCCCGCGGACATAGGAGCGGCCGTCGGTGTTGGTCATCCCTTCGCCGCGCTTGCGGCGTTCGATGGTGTCAGCGACGGCGAGGAGGACCTTGGAGAGCGCCCCCGGGTCCATGTCGCTCATCCGCCGGCCTTGTTGGAGTCGAGGATCCGCACCGGGATTCCGTGATCTTGGAGGTACTGCTTGGCTTGGCCGATCGTGTACAGGCCGAAGTGGAAGATGGAGGCGGCGAGGGCTGCGTCCGCGGCGCCCGCGTCTGACGCGAGGCCTTGTCGCAGGTGCTCAAGCTCTCCGACACCGCCGCTGGCGATGATCGGGATCGGCACGCGGCGTGCGATCTCACGGGTGATCCAGAGGTCGTAGCCCTCCTTGGTACCGTCCTTGTCCATGGAGGTGAGCAGGATCTCGCCGGCGCCAAGGGCGGCGACTCGTTCACACCACCACAGCGCGTCGATTCCCGTCCCGCGGCGTCCGCCGTTGATCACCACCTCGAACATCGGGTGGCGATCGTGCGGGCGAGGATCGATGCGACGAACATCGACGGCGATCACGATGCACTGGCTGCCATAGCTGTCTGCAAGCGATCGAATCAGGTTGGGATTGGTGACCGCGGCGCTGTTGAGCGCGACCTTGTCAGCGCCCGCGTTGAGAAGTCGCCGCACGTCACTGGCTCTCCGGATTCCTCCGCCGACCGTCATCGGTACAAAGAGTTGCGGGGCCACGCGCCGAACGACGTCTACGAAGGTCTCTCGGCCTTCCGTCGTCGCCGTGATGTCGAGCAGGCAAATCTCGTCGGCGCCTTGCTTGTCATATGCGCGCGCCGCTTCGATGGGGTCGCCCGCGTCTCGGAGTCCTTTAAAATGAACGCCCTTGACCACGCGTCCGTTGTGCACATCTAGACAGGGGATGATTCTTCGTTTCAGCATGACAAAGCCTCTTGGAGTGTGAAGTTCCCTTCGTAGAGGGCGCGGCCGACCACCGCGGCGCGGATGTCGAGTTCACGTAGTTCTCGCAGGTGCGCGAGCGTCCCGACGCCGCCCGATGCGATCACTGGAATTTCAACGAGCGACTGGAGCGCGGCTGTCGCGTCCGCGTTGGCGCCTACCTCGAGGCCGTCGCGGCTCACGTCCGTGAACAGCAGGGCGCCCGCGCCCCACGCCGCCGCGTGTTTGGCGAGGTCGGAGGCGCTGATCTGCGTGACCTCAGTCCAGCCTGAGACGGCAACCATACCGTCTCGGGCGTCGATGGCGATCGTGAGTCGCCCCGGGTTGGCGCGGCAGATCTCTTCGACGAGCTCGGGCTCTTTGGCCGCGAGGGTGCCGACGACGACGCGGTCTACGCCGAGCGTGAGCAGACGCTCGATGTGATCACGCGTCCGCACGCCGCCCCCCACTTG
>CALKDV010000133.1 GCA_938084085.1 uncultured Nannocystaceae bacterium | reverse complement strand
GAAGAGCCTCGCGCTGAGGACGCCGTACGCTTCGTGCCCGAGGTTGAGCGTGTCCACCCGCTCGGGTGCGCCCTCCGGGGTCGAATAGCCGATGCTCTGCTCTGCGCGGAAGAAGGTGTAGCCGAGGCCGAGCCCGAACCGAGGGTTGTTCAGCGAATCGAGGATGAACGCCCCGAGGGCGTGGCCGTTTCGTGCGACGGAGTACTGGTACACCGGCATAATCGAAAATTGCTGGGTGGTGGTGACCGCAGACGGGTTCACCAAGATCGCGTCCACGCCCGTGGACGAGGCTCGTCCCGAGCCCGCGAGCGAGAGCTGCCGGACGCCATCTAGATAGGGGTTCGCCTGCGCCACCGCAGGAGCGAGCGCGATACTCGCGCACACACAGGCGCAAAAGGGGAGATTTAGGGCGGGTTGACCGGTTCTGCGGCTGAATCGAAGCATCGACCCGCCCAGCATACGTCGGGTCTTGATCCGGTCCAAAAAACACCTTGGTAGACTTCGCCAGATGTCCAAGCCGCCCCCGCGCCCCTCCAAGTCCGAATCCTCTTCGCCAGGATCGCTGTGGTCGAGCGCCACCGAGTCCACCGAAGAGCAGCGCTACAGCGAGATGCTCGATGCGGCCACTCGCGGGCTGATGGACGATGGGGAGAGCGCCGCCCCCGGGGCGATCGGCTTGGATCTCAAAGACTTCGACGCCACCGCCAAGTCGGAGGAATCCGACGCAGACTTCGATTCCGCTGCCGCCGCCGCTTCGGCCTCTCAGCGCGGCGCGATTCCCTCGTCCGTGTCCGCGATTACCTTGGACTACGGCAAGGCTGGCCTCGCGCAAGACACGAAGGGTCAGGCGTTGGCGAATCAGCCGCGACCCGGAGCGGTCCCCGCGCAAACCTCCGAAGAGGATTTGGAATATGCGCGGCGCGCCGGGATGCCGATTCCTGAGGCGTCCAAGACCGACGAGAGGGGACGCGTGATCGCGAAGCGCAGCATTCAAGTGAGCTTGCTCGGCATTGAGGATCGAGTGACGAGCGTGCTCGCGGGTCTCGCCCTCGGGCTGTTGGTGTCCATGTGGGGCGGAAATCACTTCGCGACGGAGATGGTCGATGAGCAACGCGACGTGCTCCTCACCGAGCTCAAAGAGAGCGCGATGAACCCGTTGTCCGTGGACGCGGATGATCTTCGAACCCTCCCGGAGATCAAGGCGGACCTCGCCGGTGTCGGGGAGGCGGGCAGCGGGACGTTCATGCGGTGGTGGTTCGGCTTGGGGATTCCGCTTGGCCTCGCCCTCGCGCTCATCCAGCGTCAACGCTAGCCGGGAGGGATGGCCACTAGGTGTCGCGGGGCTTTGTGAGCGACGAGATGGCGCGGAGGCTCCGAAGCGCCAGCGTCTCCCTCAACAAGAGGGCGGCGGCGATGGCGATGGCGGCGATGGCGTCGACCATTTGATACCGCAACGTCCAGGCTTGGACGCGCTCCATTCTCGGCGCGGGCAACTGAGTCACGAGGTCCACACGTTGCGAGATACTGTGCAGCTCGGGCAAGATCCACGCGCGATTGAGGACCAGTGCGGTGAGGGCGGCGAGCGTGAGCGTGAGGGGCAGCTTGCCGTCCGTGTGGTTGAGGAGGCACACGCTCGCTGCGGCCGTGCAGACGGCGGTGAGCGTGGCGAGCCGAAGCTCGAGCGGCGCACGCAGGGCGCGCGCGAGGTTGGCGTCGGCGAGGGGTCCGCTCCCATCGATGTTGGGGAAGATGAGCAATTGCCCCGCAACGATCGCACCGAGCGCGAGCGCGAGGGCGAAGGTCGCCAACAGGTTCCGAACCGCCACAAGGCAAGGACGACACAGAAGTTCGCCACGCGCAAGTGCCGATGAATGTTGTAGGCTCGACGCGGTGAGCAGGAGACGAGATCGCGGCGTCGGCAGGCGCTCCATTCTCTCGGGAGGTGGGGCCTGTTGCGGTCTGACCGTCCTTGGTCGCGCCTCGGCTGCCTCGCCGGAGCGAATCCTTGAGACGACGCGCTCCCCCTTCAACGAGATCCAGATTGCAGAGCGCGCCGGGGTTCGGACCATGTACTTCATCGTGGATGGCGCGCGGTACATCGAGTCTCGGTGGGATATGAACCGTCCGCGCGTGCTCGATCTTGATTATTCGCGGACGATGATGGCGGGGCTGCTCGTGCAGCCGGCTCCGACGCGGCTCATGATGATGGGGCTCGGCGGCGGGAGCATCTCAAACTACCTGTTCGAGCGATTCCCCAATCTGGAGATCGACGCGGTCGATATCGATCCGGAGGTAGTGCACCTCGCCCGTCGCTGGTTCGGTGTGCCCAAGGACGCCCGCTACCGCACTCACGTGGGGGACGGGAGGCTGTTTGTCGAGTCGTCGACGCAGCGGTGGGACATGCTGATGTTGGACGCATTTCGCGGGGTGTTCGTCCCATACCACCTGAAGACGCTGGAGTTTTACGAGGCATGCCGCGCGCGGCTCGCTCCGCAGGGGGTTGTGGTGGCCAACCTTCACAACAAGATCGCCATGTACTCGAGTGATCGGCAGACCCTCTCGCGAGTGTTTACGCAGCAGTACGGGTTCATCTCGGAGCGGGGTAATCAGACGACTTTTGTGGCCGGCCTCGCACCTCGTGTGGGGACCTTCGCCATGCGTGCCAACGCGCGCGCCCTCTCGCCGAAGTTTGGCTTCGATCTCCTCGGGCTTGCCGCACGTCATTATCTTCGAACCGACTGGAGCACGGAGGCGCCGGTGCTGCGAGACGACTTCAAGCCCGAAGAACTGGAGCGCGCCGCCGCACGTCACAACGAGACCTGTCTCTTTGACTGCGCCTACCCGACCCGCTGAGGAGCGGGCAGCCTATTTCTTTCCAAACAGGCCTCGGAGTCCGCCGACTTTCTCGGGCTTCTCGCTGGACTCAGCGCGGGGCTGGCTCGGCGCGTTGCTCGCGGACCGGCTGCGGATCTGCAAGGCTCGCAACTGCCGCTCTGCGTCCGTGAGCCGCGGGTTGTGGCTGAGCGCCGCGTTCAGGGCGACCTTCGCGTTGGTGTTGTCGCCGGAGTGGATGTAGATGAGCCCCATGTAGTAGTAGGCGTTCGCACAGGTAGGGGTGTCTTCGACGATCGTCTGCAAGATCCGAAGAGTCTTTTGTTGGGCCTGCTCCTCGCGCTCTGCGAGCTGATAGCGGCACCAGTTCTCATACACTTTGACGTTCGGGTCGGCGTTTGAGAGCTCCAGGCTCTCCCGAAACTTTTCGGCGGCCCGCGCATAGTTGCCCACCTTGAGGAGGCGTTCGCCTTCCTTGGCGATCACCTCGGCCTCCAGCGCCTTTCGCATCAGCGCGGTGGCGTCGTCGCCGGGGTTCCCGAGTCCGCCGGACTCGACGTGTTGCCGGAGCTGTTCACGGCGATCTCGATTGCTGAGGGTGGCGTTGGCCTCGCTCAGGGCAGCGAAGACGGCCTCCACGCGGGGACCCAATATTGTGAGGCCCGTGGCGACGAGCCGGTCGGGGTGAAGGTCCTTGCTGAGTTCATTCCACGCCACCCGGATCGCGCTGCGGTCCGCGTCGAGCGGGACGCCGAGGAGTGCGAACGCATTGGTTCGGTCTTCAATTTTTTTCTCAAACGTGACGAGCCGCGACTCGAACGCTCGCTGCACCGGCGTGAGGGGGTTGCCCTCGGCGGAGGCGGGTGCTTGCTGGGGTGTCGGCGCGGGTTGCGGCGCGGCGCTTGGCTCAGGGGGGGCGCTCGCGCGTGGCGCGGCATTTGTCGACTCGGGCGGCTTGGATTTCGATTTCCTGCGGACGCGATTTGCCTGGAACCTCCCCGATCGGGCCGCAGGGCTCATGTCCTCTTCGTTGACGGGGAAGGTGCCGCTGGTGGTGCTGTCGGGCACCGCTTGCAGCCCCACGAGGGTCTTCGGCCGGTTGCTGGCGTCCACCCCCGCGGTGGGGGGACCCGCGACGCTTTCTCGAATTTGGGCGACCGCACTCATCGCTTGCGATCCCACGACGAGCATCTGACACGACCAGAGGGTGTAGGCGAGCTGCAGGGCTCTCTTGGACGAGATGCCCGGATGGTTGAGCGCGGCGACCTGCGTTCCTTTGGAGAAGTCTCGCAACAGCAAGGAATCCTCATCGCGAAACCCGAAGTTGTCGCGATAGCGTTGGAAGGCGTCGGTGGTGACCATCGTCGCGTCGGCGGCTTCTCCCATGTCGGCTCGAATACGGCCCTCGTCGAAGTGGAGCTGCACGCCGGCGCGAATGAGCAGAAGTACGTTCACCGGGTTGTTGAGATCGGGCGGGAGCGAGGGCTTCCCTGGCACGATGATCGCCTCGCCCTCCCGGAGGGCGAAGGTGTGCAGCAGCTTGCGAGAGCACTGGAGTCGAAGCGCTTTGGAGAGGGTGTTGGCGTCGAGCTTGCCCGCGGAGATGAGCATCGCGCCCACCGGACCGGCCCCCTGCTGGCTGCGTTCGAGCGCGCTGGTGCAGGCCTTCGTGGAGACCAGACCTCTCGCGATCAGGATCTCCCCGAGGACGTCGGAGGGGCTCACCCAGTCCGTAAAGACGGGCATTCCACCGCGAAACCACACCGTCCGCGTCCCGGGAGAGGGTGTTTTCTGTTCGAGAGTGACGGTCCCAGAGAAGCGTTGACGGAGCAGCGCGAAGAGCACACGCGGGATCCCAACTCGACCGATGTCGATCCTCTTATGGGCCTCATCTGCCGATTCAGAACTCATCCGCCAACAGTCTAGCATCCCACGGCCTCGGCCTGCTACGGTACCTGCATGTCCATCAGTTTTCAGGTGGGAACTCAACGTATTCGCTTCGCAGGCAAAACGGACGTAGGGCAGGTTCGCGCGCTCAACGAGGACAG
>CALKDV010000132.1 GCA_938084085.1 uncultured Nannocystaceae bacterium | reverse complement strand
GGAGACATCATCGGAATCCCCAACCATGGGACCATCAAAATCGGCGACAGTTTCAGCCAAGGTGAGCTGATTCGCGTCACCGGAATCCCCAGCTTCGCGCCCGAGATGTTCCGCCGGGTCCTCCTCAAATCACCGATGAAGGCGAAACAGCTTGAGAAGGGCCTGACCCAGCTCTCGGAAGAGGGCGCCATCCAGGTGTTCAAGCCGCTGCTCGGGAGCACCTTTGTCGTGGGGGCGGTTGGACAGTTGCAGCTCGAGGTGATGAAACATCGGCTCTCCGCGGAGTACACCGTGGAGGCCGACTACGAGGCTGTCGACTTCACGACCACGCGATGGGTGGGCCCGGTCCTCGAGGGATTCACCAAGCATGAGGTGGCCAAGCATATGAGCGACTTTCGGCGCAAGTGCGAACCCAACCTCTACATCGACGGGCACGGGGACCTGTCTTACCTCGCGCCGAATAAATGGAATCTAGCCAAGGTGCTCGAGCGTTTCCCGAACATCCGGTTCTCCGAGACCCGCGAGCACACCTAGCCCGCCTCTCCAAGATCAGCCTCCGCGACCGAGTCGAAGGATAAATTCGGGCGTCCTCGAAGGCACCGAGTCCTCCACCGCGTGCCGTGCACGTTCGACCAGGAGGCCGGAGAACGCCTCGCGGACATGGTCTGGGGTGACGTCGAAGGGAGGCCCTCCCTCGTTGCCGTGATTCCAAAAGATCCCCAACAGCTCCCCGTCCTCATCCAGCGCGTCCGTCATCGCCGCCGCATATCCGCGGCGTGATTCCAGCGGGATCGCACAAAAGCAGGTCTGCTCCCACACGAGGTCGAAAGACCCCACAAGCTCCGCGGGGAGCTCAAGCACGTTGGCTTGAAGATAGCGCACGGGCAAGTCGTTGGACTCCGCGAGCGCCGTCGCCTCCTTCACCGCGAGCGGGGCAAAGTCCATCCCAACAACTTCGGCGCCTGCGCGCGCCCACGCCAACGCGTCATGTCCCCGACCACATCCAGGCACCAAGACCCGCAGCGGGGCCTCGACCCCGCGCTGCGCGTGGCGCTCCACGGCCGCGGTGATCTCCCGCACCAGCGCTGGAGGTGCCGCGCCAAGATCCCAGCCCGTCCGGCCCTCCACGTATCGGTCATTCCATCCGTTCGCCTCGGCGCGCTCGTCGTACTCGGTCACGACGACAGCCTAACACGCGGCCGCGCGCACCGCGTTCGGGTCGACGACCGCTTAACGACACACGCCCCGACCGTGAAGGCCGAGGCGCGCGCTCGAAGTCACCGGACAGCAACTACTTCTTGTTGTCGGCGTACTTCTTGACGAGCTCTTCTTGAACGCTCGACGGAACCTGACCATACCTGGCGAACTCCATCGTGTACTCCGCCTTCCCCTGCGTCGCAGAGCGAAGCTCGGTGGAGTAGCCGAACATCTCGGCGAGCGGGACGTTGGCGTCGATGATGACGCTGCCGTGGCTCGTCTCGGAGCCCACGATGACGCCGCGGCGCCGGATGAGGCTGGTCTGCATGCCGCCTTGGAACTCCTCGGGACCCTCGACCTGCACCTTCATCAGGGGCTCAAGGATGACTGGCTTCGCCTTGGGGAGGGCGTCCTTAAACGCCGCCCGCGAGGCGATCTGGAAGGCCATGTCGGAGGAGTCCACCGCGTGGGCAGCGCCGTCGTCGAGCACCATCGAGATCCCCGTGACCGGGAAGCCGATGAGCACACCGCGCTCCATGGCGGAGCGGAAGCCCTTGTCACACGAGGAGATGTACTCGCGAGGAATCACGCCGCCCACGATCTTGTCGTGGAACTGGTAGTGCGTGTTGACGGGCTCGGCGCCCTCCTCGAGGTGATCGTTCACGTCGAGCGCGATCGGGCTCATCTTCCCTGCCACGCGACCGTACTGACCCGAGCCACCGGTTTGTTTCTTGTGCGTGTAGTTGTAGTCGAACTCTCTCGTGATGGTCTCGCGGTACGCGACGGTGGGCTCGCCCACGATGGTGTCCACCTTGTACTCGCGGCGCATCCGCTCGATGTACACGTCGAGGTGAAGTTCACCCATGCCAGCGATGATGGTCTCTCCAGACTCGTCGTCGCGGCTCACGCGGAAGGTGGGGTCCTCTTTGCCGAAGCGGTTGAGCGCCTTCGAGAAGTTCGTCTGGCCGCTCTTGTCCTTGGGCGTGATGGAGTAGGAGATCACCGGGTCGGGGACGAACATGGACTGCATGGACAGCCGCTCACCCGACGTGAAGGTGTCGCCCGACGCACACTCGATGCCGAACAGGGCCACGATGTCGCCAGGGCCGGACACCTCGATCTCCTCCATCTTGTCGGAGTGCATCCGCACGAGACGGCCAACCTTGACCTTCTTGCCCGTGCGCATGTTGTGAATGAACTCGCCCTTCTTGACGGTGCCCTGGTAGACGCGGACGTAGGTCAACTGACCGTACTTGCCGTCCTCCAACTTGAACGCCAAGGAGACCAACGGCAGGTCGGTCTTGGGGAGGAGCACGACCTTGGCCTCGTTGTTGTCGAGGTCGAAGGCGGTGTTTTGCACGTCGGGTGGCGTCGGGAGGTAGCGCTCCACACCGTTGAGCAGCACCTGTACGCCGCGGTTCTTGTACGCGGAGCCACAAAACACCGGCGTCAGATCGCGTCGGAGGGTAGCCTCGCGGATGATGGGGTACATCTCCTCTGCGCTCACCTCTTCGCCCTCA
>CALKDV010000131.1 GCA_938084085.1 uncultured Nannocystaceae bacterium | reverse complement strand
CGAAAGACATCTGGGGCGCTGGCGAGGAGCCCCTCGACGTCGGCTGGATCGGCGAAGACAAAAAACACGTTGCGTCCCTGCCGCCTGTGTCCCAGCGCGACGTGGTTGTTCACGGGCGGCGAGGGATAGTGCGCGAGCTGTGCGTGGAACTCCTTCGCATCCGACTCGGTGTCCCATGCGGTCACCCCCACGATCACCGGGGGGGTCTCCTCCCCTCGCGAGAGCGAGACGAAGAGGTCTCCATTCCAGCCCTCCGTGGCGACGGTGGCGTCATTGAATGTATCGGGGCCCGCAAGCGTGGCGAGCCACGCGGCCTCGCCACGGCTGTCGATCCACTCGAGGGTCAGATCTTGATAGGCGCCCGCGAGTTCGTCGCGATCGACGGTGATCTCCGCGGGGGCTTCGCGGGAGAGCAGCTTCTCCACGTGGAGCATCTGCTCTGAGGTCTCTGGGAGGTTTGTGTACAGCGCGTTCACGGCCTCCCACCCTTGTTCTCGCGCGAGCTGTAGCACTGTGGCGGTCCCCGCCGCGTACGGCAGCTGCTGCATGCGGGCGAGAATGGGGTACTCGGTGGCGCGCTCGTCGATGGAGAGGATCTGATCCCGCATTTGTTCAAGGTCGCCATCTCCTACGCCAGCGGGGCCGGGAGCTCCGGCGAGCCATGCGAGGTACGTTGCGTGCGCGTCGCCTTCAACGAGGCAGGTGCGGGCGGCCTCCTTGTCTGCGGCGCCGTGTTGGGGGCCAATTCGAATTGCGCCGAGGAAGTCGGAGAGGTTCACGTGCATGTCTTGGACGCCGTGTCCAAGCTCGTGGCCGAGGACCATGTCGAGCATTCTCCGAGGAACGAACGAACCCACGAAGAGGGTCTTGCGCTCTGGGTCGTAGAGCCCGAGGACGCTGCTCTCGTACAGATCGAGGAGCAGGTCACGAGGGTCGACGCCAAAGGGGATGACGCCAAAGGCGCTTTCAACCCGGCCAAAAATACGCAGATCCTCGGGAGTGAATTGTTTGGTGAGTTCTCGATCTACGAACGCGCGGACACCGGGGCGGTCAATGAAATCCACGGACCACTGCTCACTGGTCGCGACCCCGCGGATCGCCGCGAGGTCTCGGAGCATGGCCCGGGCGTAGGATTCGATCTCCTGTCTTCGTTCTCGCTCCTCCAAGGAGGAGGTCGCGTTCGATGAGGGCTCGCTGCCGACGGATTCAAAAGGGCGCGCATCGCTGTCGGCGGAAGTGTTCGAGTTGGCCGTGGCGGGAGGTGGCTCGACCCCGAGTGGAGGCGTCGCAGTTATCGGTGGCCGCGTGGGAGCACAGCCCGTCGCGAGCAAGACGAGCGCCATCGTAAAGCGTGAATTCACCCGTGGATGGTAGCAGGGACGACCACGCCTCGTGGACAGCATGCGGGGTCGTTCGGCCGTGTCGGAGAGAACATGCGGACAGCACGCTCCGAATCGCGGCCGCGTGCGCTATGTTCCCCGCGCGTGGGAAGCTCCTTCTTTGACACCCTTGGCGCGTCCGTTCGGGCGCTGTCGCGAGGACAGCCGACTCAAGTTGTCGGGGCCGCCGCAGGGATTCGTGGAATGTTCGTGGCGCGCGCCATGTCGGATGCGGGCGCGGGTCCCTTGCTGTACATGGCGAGGGACGAGCGGTCCGCGCGGCAACTTGTGTCGGACGTCTCATTTTTCCGAGGGCGACAAGATCGCGCAGGCCCGACCGACCGCGAGATCGTGCTGCTCCCCGAGATCGACACGTCTCCCTATGCCGACGTGGCCGCCGATCCCCGCTCTGTGGCAGCGCGGATGGCGGCGCTTCACCAACTTCAGTCCCCGGGACACGTGCCACGCCTCATGGTCGCGAGTCTGCGGAGTCTGACCCGTCACGTCCTCGCCACGCAGACCTTTCGCACTCGTACCCGAAGCATCCACCAAGGAGAGTCCTTGGATCGAGATGAGCTCCTTGCGCTGCTCGTGGACGCCGGATACGAGCGCGTGGAGGTCGTCGAAGACCCCGGGACCTTCGCGGTCCGAGGATATGTGGTCGACGTCTTCGTTCCGTCAGGAAAGTTCCCATACCGCATCGAGTGGTTCGGGGATGAGATCGAGCAGCTCCGCACCTTTGACCCGGCGACGCAACGCAGCCTACGTGGCCACGAACACCTGGGCGTGCACCCCGCGAGAGAGACGATGGTCACGGATATGGAGGGGCTGCGACCCCGATTGCTGGCCCTCGGCGACGAACTTCAGTTGCCGTCTCGGATCACCCGCGGGGTCCATGAATCGCTGCGCGCGGGGATCGACTTTTTTGGGCGTGAGGCGCTCACGCCCTTGATGCATGACTCGATGGCTGCGCCGTGGACCTATCTGCCGGAGGCGACGCGCTGGCTCGTGGAGGAGCCCGAGGAGCTTCGGGCCCTGTACGCGAGGATGCGTGAATCGTATGACGTCCAGCGGGCGGCGGCCGTAGAGGCGCAACAACTCACGGCGGACCCCGAGGCCTTCTTTGTCTCGGAGGAATTGCTGGCGGACAAACTCCAGCACGCGACGCTTAAGTTCACCGCGGTCGCGGGTGACAGCGGTGCACCAGACGAGTCCAGTGCCGATAGCGACCGACTGATTCGGGTCTTCGCCGAGTCGAACCTGCGGCTCAAGACGCAGCTTGACGGAGCGAGAGCACGTGGCGGCGGGGACGTCATCACCCCTCTGGTCGAGCATCTGAGCGGCCTCGGACGCGGTCGCGACGGGATCGTCGAGCAGCCGTGGGATGTGGTGCTGGTCGCAGCGAACGCCACGCAGCAGTCGCGCCTGGTGACCATGCTCCGCGCGCGCGAACTCTCGGTGGAGTCCCCCCCCCCGTCGGAGGAGGGGGCGGAGCCCCTCGCATTTGATGCACGTGACGCCGCGGGCGAAGCGTCGCGGGTGCGCGTCGTCGTCGGGAAGCTCCACCAGGGTTTTCGGAGCGAAGAGGACAGGGTGTTGGTGCTCGCGGAGTCGGAGTTGTTCGGGCACCGTACGCGCAAGCACCGGAAGGGGGCGCGGACGGGGAGAGCGGGGAGTCTCGCGCAACTCAATGTTGGCGACTATGTCGTCCACTTCCTTCACGGTATCGGTCTGTACAGTGGCATCGTTCGGATGACCGTGAACGGCGTCAGCGGAGACTTCGTGCAAGTGGATTACGCGGCGAGCGACAAGCTTTTTTTGCCGGTACATCGTGTGGGGGAGATCGAGCGGTTCTCTTCCTCTGCCGACCGGGCGCCGAAGCTTGACAAGCTCGGGGGCCACACCTTTGAGGTGAGGGCGCGCAAGGTCAAAGCGGACGTCCGTCAAATGGCGGACGAGCTGCTTCGCATCTACGCGGAGCGCGAGGCGCAGCGTGGATTCGCGCACCCGGAGATGAGCGATCTGTGCGCGCAGTTCGATCGCACGTTCCCGTTCGAGGAGACCGAGGACCAGTTGCAGGCGATCGACGCTGTCGCGGGAAATTTGAGCGACGAGCGGCCCATGGATCGCATCATCTGCGGTGACGTCGGGTTCGGAAAAACCGAGGTCGCGCTGCGAGCGGCCTTCCGGGTCGCGGCCGGCGGGAAGCAGGTGGCGGTGCTCGCACCGACGACTGTGCTGGTTCAGCAGCACTTCCTCACCTTCTGCGACAGGATGAGTATGTTCCCGCTCCGCGTGGGCTGCTTGAATCGTTTTCAGTCCCCGGAAGATCGGCGGCAGGTGGTCGCGGGAATCCGCAGCGGTGAGATCGACGTGGTCGTGGGGACGCACCGACTGTTGAGCGCAGATGTTCGGTTTCGCGACCTTGGGCTCGTCATCATCGATGAGGAGCAGCGCTTTGGTGTTCGACAAAAAGAACGGTTCAAGAAACTAAAGACGGAGGTAGACGTGTTGACCCTAACGGCCACGCCGATCCCCAGGACGTTGCACCTCTCGTTGCTCGGGATCCGAGAGATCTCCATGATCAGCACGCCGCCCATGGATCGTCTCTCCGTCCGCACGTATCTCACGCGGAGTTCAGACGTCGTGTTGCAGCAGGGGATTCGTCGAGAGCTCGGACGGGGGGGGCAGGTCTTCGTGGTGATGCCACGTGTGCTGGGCATCGAGGAGCACGCGCGGCGTATTCGAGAGTTGGCGCCCGACGCTCGTGTGGAGGTTGCGCACGGACAGATGCCTGCCAAGTTGCTCGAGAGCACCATGCTCGCGTTCGTTGAGCATCAGATCGATATTCTTGTGTGCACGACCATCATCGAGAGCGGCCTCGACATCCCTCGGGCAAACACAATGTTTATCGAGCGCGCCGACATGTTTGGGATGGCGCAACTCCATCAGCTGCGCGGACGGATCGGGCGCGGCCGTCTTCGGGCCCACTGCTATCTGCTCGTGAACTCGCTCGAGCGTCTCTCCGAAGAGGGCAAACGGCGACTTGAGGGGGTCGTTCGACACGGGGAGCTTGGCGCAGGATTTAATGTAGCGACGAGAGACCTGGAGATTCGAGGCGCGGGGGACATCCTCGGCAAACGGCAGAGCGGGGCGATCCAATCCGTTGGTTTTGAGGCGTACGCGCGCCTGCTTGAGGAGGCGGTAGCGGAGCTTCGCGGCGCCCCGATCTCCAGAGATGAGGACACGGAATTGAGCGTCG
>CALKDV010000130.1 GCA_938084085.1 uncultured Nannocystaceae bacterium | reverse complement strand
ATGGCGCCGACGACGATCGGCGCCCCATGGCCGTCAAACGACTCGAGGTGACCCGCGATTATTTGAGGGGCGAGCGCCGCAAAGCGGTGCGCACTCTCTCGATACTTCGAGACGAGGCGCCCGCACATCTCGGCCTGGCCGCGGATGAGGCGATGCTGCTCGCGGCGGGCCGTGAGCACCTCGGCGCGGTCGCGTCCATCTCCGAGCAGCTGATGTCACGAACCCAGGGCCTCAACGAAGTGGATCGAGGGCG
Organism: uncultured Nannocystaceae bacterium; assembly: GCA_938084085.1. Classification (GTDB taxonomy): domain Bacteria; phylum Myxococcota_A; class Polyangia; order Nannocystales; family Nannocystaceae; genus JAAZXR01. Next base: position 4,468 of record CALKDV010000130.1, on the reverse strand, counting down.
CGCGTCGTTGGCGCGAGCGGTGGTCTACCTCTACTCGGGTGATCGGGCTCGTGCCTCCGAGCTTGTGGTGCGCGCGTGGCAGACGAGCGTGCCGTGGGATCGTCTCTCTCGCGATCTGGCCCTTGAGGTCGCCGTGGACTCGGGCGCCTTCGACCTTGTGGACGTCTTGCTGGCCGAGAGCGGACTCCCCGACAGTGATCTCGAGACGTATCGGGCCTGGAAGTCGTTCGCGGCAGGTGATCCCGCGGCAGCGCTCGGTCGGCTGGCGACCCTTGAACAGCGCAGCCCGAGGGTCGCCTATCTGCAAGCGCTCGCCTTGGTGGCCCAAGAGCGATATGCGGAGGCGTGGCCGTGGTTGGAGCGCGCCGAACATTTCTATCCTGGGCGGGTCGAGCTTGAGGTGGCCAAGGCGCGGGTGATGCTACGTCGTGATGACCCGCGGACGATGCTTCGAAGTCTCGAAGGCCTCGCTGAAGAGGAGCCCTATGCTCCCCGCGCATGGACGGCGCTGGGCGAGGCGCGTTTGGAGGTCTTTCGCTCGAAGGGAGGGGAGGATCTGCGGCTCGCGTTGGCGGCCCAGTCTGCGCTCGAGCACGCTGTGGAGGTGGAGCCGATGCCAGCGACGGCGCATCGACGCCTCGGCGAACTGTGGCGCGCGCGAATGTCAGAGCGTGAGGACGCACCGAGTCAGGCGCTGACGCACTTTCGCGCCGCCGCCACGCTCAACCCCTCGGTGGCACAAAACCGCGCCGCATTGGCCTCCATGCTGATGGACATAGGGCTTTACGGCGAGGCGGGTCCGCGGATTCAGGCGCTCATTGAAGATGGCGCCGCGTCGCCTGCCTTGCTGCTGCGTCAGGTGCGACTGTGGGGTCGAGACGGCGCCAAAGAACACGCCAACGCGGTGCAAAAGCTGTGTCGAGCAGCCGCAGACTCGGGAGCGAGCACTCGCGACGTCTCGTTTACCCAGCTCGATTTTGCGTTGGGGATCTCGGACGAAGACACCGTCAGGAGATTGATCCGTGAGGCCGTGGACGCCGGAGTAGGACGGGGCAGTGACGTGGCGTACATTGGACTCCTGGCCCGAGCGCTGGCCCAGCACTACGACGGCGAGGAGGCCCTCAAGCTCGTCCGTCGCGCCATTCGTGGGCTTCCTCCCCAGGAGACCGGCCCGTTGTTCCTTGAGTGGGCGCGGATCGAACTCCATCGCGGTAACTTCGCGCGGGCCGCCGGCTACGCCTCCATCGCATATCGTCGGTTGCGGGAGGCGAACGCTCTCCCGACCCTCCAAATCGAGGCTGCGCACCTCGCCGTGCAAGGCTACGCTCGCAGCTCGCGTGCGAAGCCGGCGCTTCGAATCTCGACCCCGCTCACGCGACGGTTTGCCATGGTGGGCAAGACCTGGCAGATCCACGCCCTCGCGCTTCACGTGTCGTCCGACTCACGGAGCTCTCTGGAGGCGGTGAATAAGGCCATCGAGCTCGCCCCGAATCTCGCCTCGTCGTATGGTCTCCGGGCGAAGATTCAACTGCGCCGAGGGAATCGTCCGGGGGCGCGGGCGTCGATGCGCACCGCCATGAAGTTGGCCGCCGGCACGTCGGCATACAGCGCCTACAAGAAGAGCTGGGAGCGACTACGATGAAGACAGGACTTCAAGATTTAAACGTGTTGATTACGGGTGCCTCGGGCGGAATTGGGGCGGCCCTCGCGGAGGTGTTTTTGGGAGAAGGGTGTCATGTCTCTCTTCACGCCGGGCGCTCGAGGGCGGAGGAGCTGGCGCGTCTGTATGCGGGCAAGAAGGCGGAGGGCCAGATAGTGCACACGTGGGAGGCCGATGTTCGTGACGTGAACGCGGTGAGCGAGGGGGTGGTCGCAGCCGGAGACGCCCTCGGTCGTATTGACGTCTGCGTCGTCAACGCGGGGGTGTGGCCGAAGGACTCGACGCCGCTGCACGAACAGCAGGAAGCGCGGATCCGTGAGGTGATCGAGGTGAACCTCATGGGCGCGATTTGGACCAGCAACGCGTTTTTGCGCGCGCTGGCGGGGTCGGGTCCACGCGCGGACGGGCGCGGGGCGAGTCTGTGTTTTATCGGCTCGACGGCGGGGCGGTTTGGCGAGGCGGGCCACGCCGAGTACGCCACGACCAAAGCAGCGATGGTCGGCCTCCTCCGAAGTCTCAAGAACGAGATCGTTCACCTCGATCCTTACGGAAGGGTGAACCTCGTCGAGCCTGGGTGGACGGTGACTCCCATGGCGGCTGCGGCGCTTGAGCAGCCGGGCCTCATCCGTGATGTGGTTGCGACAATGCCGCTGCGCCAGCTCGCGCGGGCTGAAGACATCGCCCGCGCTGTGGCGGTGCTGTCCTCCCCGTTCATGTCGCGACATGTCTCCGGTCAGCACCTCACGGTCGCCGGCGGCATGGAGGGACGACAGCTGTGGCGCGCGGATGATGTCGATGAACCTGAGGTTCGATCAAGGCTTCAGCGAGACGACTGATCTCGCCACGAGCGTGGCCTCGGGCGGCGCCGATCAGGCGGGGTTGGGTTTGGGCGTCGTCGGACCGCTCTCCGGGAGCTGTGGCGGCTTGATGTAGGCCGCCGGAAGCTCGCCCGTCAGCGAGTCAAGGAAGGCGAGGATGGCGGTCTTCTCGGTCGCAGACAGGTTCCCCTTCGCGGTCTGGTGCTTCGCCATGATCTCCACGACGTTCTCGAGGGTTGCGATGCTCCCATCGTGGAGCCAGGGGCCGGTTTTCGCGACGTTGCGTAGGGTTGGCACCTTGAAGGAGTGTCGATCCGCCTCATTTTTTGTGAGGGCGAAGCGTCCTTCATCCTTGGTGTCGTAGGGCTTAACCGCGCCGAGTTTTTGATACATGGTCCCGCCCAGCGCAGGACCCGTGTGACATTGAATGCACCCCGTGTCCATGAAGACCTGCAGTCCGCGCAAGGCCCCCTCGTTGATGCCCGCGTCGTTCCCCCCGAGGAAGTCGTCAAAGGGGCTCGGCGTGACGAGGCGCCGCTCGAAGGCGCCGATGGCGGTGGCCATATTGTCGTAGGTGATTCCCGATTCGGGGAAGGCCTCCTTGAATTGTTCTTGATAACCCGGGATGGAGGCGAGCGTGGCGACGACGGCTTCCTCACTAGGCATGGCCATCTCGATCGGGTTGAGCACAGGGCCCTTGGCTTGGGCCTCGACATCGGCCGCTCGACCGTCCCAGAACTGAGCGAGGTGGAAGGCTGCGTTGTACACCGTCGGGCTGTTTCGATCGCCGCGCTGTCCCTTGTGCCCAGGGGAGGTTGGCTCTCCGTCCACGCCGTACTTGGCCAGATCATGGCAGGTGTTGCAGCTGACATCATGGTTTTTGGACAGGCGCGGATCGAAGTACAAGTTGCGACCGAGCGCCACTTTCTCCTCGCTCATCGCGTAGGATTTCGGGGTGGCCTCCGCCGGGGGCGTCGCGAAATACGTGAGGGCCTGCTTACGGACCGATGCGGGATCTAAGGCTTTTTGGGTCGCCGTCGATGACGAGGTGGAGACGCCTTGCTTCGCCCGACGTTGGGTCGGAGCGTCGTCTTTTGATCCGCATCCGGCGACAGAGAGCACGACGGCCCCCAAGAGTACCTGTTTCAAGTGTCCCATGACGACGATGCTACCAACCTCCGCGTGCTGTTGTCACTCGGCTCTTGGGGCAGGCGTACCGCGACCGGGGGGTGAACGTGTGGTTGGCGTGGGTCGCTTCGTGCGTCCAGCGAGGATCAGGCCACGCCGGGCGTCGCGGCCTGGCGACCCATTCCGGTCGAAGTAGCGACCTGGGGCTTGCGCGATGGTGTGGGAGTGGTCAGTCTTGGGAGGTGATTGCAGTGGCAACCCCGGGTGGCTCGTGGCGCGTGCATCGGTCGCGCTCCGCGCGAGGTCTGTGGCGCGCGGCTGGTGTGTTCTTGCTCGGCGGCCTCGTCGCCTGCGGCGCTGACGACGCCGCCTCGATCACCGACCGCCTGTGGGTGAGCGACGTGCCCTCCAACCCGAGAGAAGAGATCTCGGCATTCGCAATCTCCAATCTCCGCGGACGAAAACTCGGCGCCCTCTACCAGGGGTCGTTGTATCAGGGGACGCAGCGGGGATTTCGAGTGGAGCTTGAGGGCCGGCGTGCAGTCTTTGAGATGCTGCAAGATGGGTCCCGGCATCCGGTCACCGTGCAGCCGTGCAAGCCGACCGCAGGGTTTCATTTCTGCATTGAGCTCGATGGAGATCCGGCGGGCGGCCGTCGCTATCAGTCTCGTAAGCGTTGGTCACTCGGTCGCTCCAAGGAGGGCCGCGATGCCGCGACGTTGTTTCCGCTGATTTCGTCGCTGCTCGAAGAATTTGAGATCGCCACTGTGGAGGTGGCGCCCGCCGCCGGCTGATCCAAGGACGATGGACGACGCGGTCGAACAGATTCTCGCTCGATTGATCGGGCAATTCGGCTCGCCCT
>CALKDV010000129.1 GCA_938084085.1 uncultured Nannocystaceae bacterium | reverse complement strand
TCCGAGGAGATCGCGGAGGGACGCGACCTCTTTCGTTCGCGCGTGACCCCGGAGATCTTCCGCCGTAACTTCTTTGATCGGGCCATCGTCGATCGGGTGATCAAGCCCGGGGCGTCGATGGAAACAAAGATCTGGTAGGCGGCGACGCTGACGTCATGTCGGCTACGCGACTCACATTTGATCTGGTGCCTGTGGATTCTGGCAAGCCTCAGCGCTTGGACCAGGCGCTGGTTCGTGCCGCGGTGGACGCGGGGGTGGAGCTGAATCGAGCCCAGCTTGGGAGGGCCTTCACCCAAGGCCAGGTCACGGACGATCATGGGGCGGCGCTGAAGGGCTCGACCAAGGTGAAGGCGCCGCTGCGCGTACACGTGCAGCCGGTGGCGGCGGAGCCCTTGCGAGCCGTGGCCCAGGCGTTGCCGCTGTCGGTGTTGCATGAAGACGAGCACCTCCTCGTGGTCGACAAGGCTGCGGGGATGCCGGTGCACCCAGGCGCAGGGCACCCGGATGGCACCCTCGTGAACGCGGTGCTCTACCACTTTGGTGTGGAGGCGGAGGAGCTTCCCACGCTCGAGGGTAACGACGTCGCGCGTCCAGGGATCGTGCATCGACTCGACAAGGACACGTCGGGGGCCATGGTGGTCGCGCGCACCGAGGTGGCCCAACGGGGGCTCGCCGCGATGTTTCGCGCGCATTCGTTGGAGCGGTCCTACCTTGGAATTGTGATGGGCACGTTGCCCTTTGACGCCCGCGCCGTTGTGAGCGGCCACGCGCGAGATGCGAATGACCGGCGCCGCTTCGCCCCGGTCGCGCGAGGGAAGGGCGTACGCGAGGCCAAAACACATCTCCGGGTGGAGCGGCGTTTGCGGGGCGCCACGGTGGTTCGGTTTACGCTGCACACGGGGCGCACGCATCAGATTCGGATGCACGCGCGCGCGCTCGGTCACCCGATTCTCGGGGACGCCCTGTACGGTTACCGGGCACGCAACGAGGAGATCGCGGCCGCGATTCAAGATATCGGACGACAGGCACTTCACGCCCAGGTGCTGGGCTTCGACCATCCCGTGACGGGGGAGACACTCCGCTTTGAGGCTCCGTTGCCTGAGAGTTTTGAGCAGACCTTCAGCCGCCTCACGTTGTGACTCGGACACGTGACGAGATGATCCGTAGGGACGGTGATGGCGGGCGCCTGCTAGGATGCTGTCATGCGCCAGCGTGCCCGCCAGTTCCCCTCCGGCCTTTGTCACGGATTCTCGGATCGCCGGGGAGGTGTGAGCGAGGGGCGATATGCGTCGCTAAATTTAGGCGCGAAGTGGGGGGACGATCCGGCGCACGTCCGCGAGAATCTGCGGCGACTTGGGGAGCAGGCCGGCTTTGATCCGTCTGCCCTGCGGACGGCGGACCAGGTGCACGGGATCACCATCGCCGACGCGAGCGCGTTGCGTGAGGACACAAAGGCCGACGCGGTCTTCGCCACCCGGGAGTCGGGTCTCGTGGCGGGTGTTCGAACGGCGGATTGCGTCCCCGTCCTCTTGGTGGATGAGGTCGCGGGGATCTGCGCCGCGGTACACTCGGGATGGCGCGGGACCGTCGCCAATATCGTTGCAGAGACGGTGAAGGAGTTGAGCGCTCGCGGAGCCTCATGCGCGCGCCTGCTCGCGGCGATCGGTCCGTGTATCAGCGTGGAGGCGTTCGAAGTTGGACCTGAGGTGGCTGATCAATTCGCAGACGCGTTTGTGTGGTCAGCGACCGCGACGCGTCCGCGGCCGCACGTAGATCTGCGCGGGTGTGTGCGGAGCCAACTGCTTGCCTCTGGCCTGTTGGCGAACAACATCGAAGATGTCGGGGGCTGCACGTGTCTCGAACGACACGCCTATTTCTCGTACCGGCGCGATGGCGCTGGCATCGGGCAGCAGCTGTCGTTCATCGGCTTCCCGACGCGAGACTCTGCTCGCGTCGTCACCACCGTCGACGAGCCTGGCCCCTAGGGCGCAACTTCGGCGGGCGCGGCTGCGGGAGCAGCAGGCGCGGCAACACCGCCACCAAGCTTCTCTTGGTATTGCTCCTCAAGGCCACCGTGCTGCGTGGGACCGACGATGCCGTACACGGAGCCCGCGATGATCACCAAGAAAATCGCACCGAAGGTCGCGAGGGCGAGCATGCCGACGATCCCTTCTCCGGAAGTGAGCGGCTTGCTGGTCGCTTCGAGTTCCCATTTGTTCAAACTGGTGTTGGCCGAATCCATGCTCAGGTGCCTCATCTCCCCTGGGCGCGCGCGCCTCAAGGTGGGCGGACGCTACCACGGAGCGATGCGCAGGAACAATCTGCGCCAACGCCGCAATCGGCTCCTGCAATCGGAAGAAGTCGCGCCGCAAGAAACGACTCGTCTCTGGTCTTCACTGCCTCTTTAGCGGAACTAGCGGGGCTGGATGAGCGCGGCCTCGCCGAGGTGCTCCGTTGCGGGGAGTCAGCCTTTGGAGGCATTGGAATGGGCCAGAGCGATGCCGTAGGCCGGGAGGATCTCACCATTGAGGGTCTGGATCTCCAACAGCCCGCGGACGTAGTCGAGTCGCGCATTAAGCGCATCCTGGCGGGCGCGGTTGAGCTCGTCGATCCGTGAAAGCACGTCGTAGTTGGTGGCGGTCCCGGCGCTGAATCGTGCGCGCTCGGCTTCGAGGTTGCTCTCGGAGAGCTCGACGGACAGGTCAGAGACTTCGATGCGCTTGAGCGCGCTGCGCATGCTTCGGGCGGCTTGGATCACCTGCGACGCCAGCGACTGCTGGGTCTTTTGGAGGTTGAGCTCGGCGAGAGCGATCTGGGCGCGCGCGCGCTGGTGGTTCGCCTTCGCCGTTCGGTTTCGAATGTCCCATTGGAGATCGAGCTGACCGCGGATGGTGAAGTCGGCGAACAGCCCATCGGCCGAGATGTCTTCGTTGACGAAGTTGCCAAACGCCTCCGACCACGAACCTTGGGCGGCGGGGGTGCCCGTCTCGGGC
>CALKDV010000128.1 GCA_938084085.1 uncultured Nannocystaceae bacterium | reverse complement strand
CCGTCACCGTCACCGTCGCCCGAGGTGGATCTTCCTCCATCGATATCGCCAGTTCCGCCTTCTCCTGCGTCGCTGCCCGTCGGATCGCCAGTCTCCGCGTCGCCAACCCCGGCGCTCTCGCTGTCACCAAAGGAGTTGAAGCCAGACGCGCCTGTCTCCGACGCGTCTGTTCCACAAGCTAAGGGGATCAGGCCCGCGGCCAGCAGAACTCCAATTGTCGCCCCAGACCATGAAAAACGTTGATATCTATACATATCCAGCTGGAGCATAACGTCAAAGTTCGCTCCTGACCATGTTTGGGTGCGGTGCGGCCAGCGGCCTCAAAAACACCAAAAAACGGGGATTTTTGGTCGCGGCGAGTACGCTCCGTTCATGTTTTCCACGTTGGAGGAGGTCGCGGCGCAAACGGGCCTGTCGGCGCTCACCGCGGCCAATTTTTTGAGCACGATCATCACGGTCACCTCCCTGGTGATTTTGAGATTGGTCGTCGTCAAGTTGCTCAACCGGGGGTCACTCGAGCCCGCGCGTGCCTACCAAGTGCGGCGGATCTCCGCGTGGGTTTTCGGTCTGTTCGGCGTGCTCATGGTGGGCCGGATCTGGCTGGTCAGTTTTGAGATGCTAGGCACGTTCTTAGGGCTCGTGTCGGCGGGCCTCGCCATCGCGCTTCGTGACCCGGTCGTCAATGTTTTTGCATGGATGTTCATCATCGTTCGTCGACCATTCGAGCTCGGAGACCGGGTCGAAGTGGGGCGCGTGAAGGGGGATGTGGTCGACCTGCGGCTGTTCGACTTCTCCGTCATGGAGGTCGGTGAGTGGACGGAGGCAGACGTGCGCACCGGCCGGGTCGTCCGCGTGCCTAACGGCGAGATGTTTCGCTCGGCAGTCGCGGTGTACCAACAAGGTTGGTACGAGGAGATCTGGCACGAGTTCTATGTCACGATCACCTTTGAATCGAATTGGAAGCGCGCGAAACAGCTGCTGCTCGATCTCCTCCGCGCGGAGATAGGGGACATCAGCCCGCAGATTAATCGCGAGATGAGCCAACGGGCTTCGGACTACCTCATTTTGGCGGACGACCATACGGGGCCCCAGGTTCTGGTGCACGGTCGGAATAGCGGGGTCGAGTTTACCTTGCGATACCTGTGCAAGACGGGGACGCGCCGCCGCACGGAGACGCGCCTGTGGGAGCGCATCCTCGAGGAGTTTGAGACGCGAGACGATATTGTCTTGGCGTACCCGACGCGTCGGGTGGTTGGGGCGACCGAGCCGTCGAAGGCGGGCGGGCCTCTGCTGGGCTGATTAGCCCTTCGTCGTGGTGTCGACCAGTCGCTCCTCGGGCAGCAACTTCGGGGTGAGCGCGCAGCGCATCCCCACCCCGTGGGAATGGTCCACGGGGTTCATTCCGTACCGGAATGCGGGGTTCACCCACAAGGCGAAGCCCCCGTTGAACGCGCCGCCACGGACGACTCGTTTTTCACCTGTGTCGGGGCCGGAGGGGTTCGTCAGCGGTCCTCTTGGTGGGTTGTCGTACACCGCGAACCAGTCCTCGGTCCACTCGAAGACGTTGCCGACCATGTCGTCCATGCCGAACATGGTGCGCCCGTTGGGGAAGGTGCCCACCGGTGCGGTACCCGGAAAACCGTCATCTTGCTCGTACATTTGTGGCGACGGTCGAAGATCGTTGTCCTCGTGCCAGCGCGTACACTCCTCGCCGCACGCGTTCATCATGGTGTGGTCTGGCGGGGTGTCACCCCAAGGGAACGAGCGGCCGTCGGATCCGCGCGCGGCGAACTCCCACTCGGCCTCCGTGGGCAGGCGGGCTCCTCGCTCATTGCAGTAGTTCTGCGCGTCGGCCCACGAGATGCAATTGATGGGGTGCTCCTCGCGCTCGGCGACGCCAAAGTTGCAAAGGGTGCTGAACGCCTCCTCTTTCGCGGCCTGCTCTTTCGCGCTCGCGGAGGACTGCCAGCTTGAGCGCGCCGGCAGGCGCTTGCATCCGCCAGCGTCTGAGCATCCCTTGTACTGTTTCGCGGTGACCTCGCGGAGGTCGAGGCAGTAGGGATCGAGGGTCACCTTGTGCGCGGGCTGCCAGCGGGCATATGTGGCGTCGTCAGATCCCCGATAAAACTTTCCGCCAGGGACGAGGGCCATGCCGTCGGGGCAGCGCTCGCTCAGAGGAGGGAGCGCTGGTGCGGGCGGAGGTGAGGGCGCCGCGTCCTGCTGGCCCGGCTCTGTGGCCTCCGACTCCGGGGAGCTAGAGGCGGTCGTCGCGGGCGCGTCGGTGGTCTCCTCCGGCAGATTGACAAAAGTTGTGAGGACCACGGCGCCCACCGCGAAGGTCGCCAATCCGATCATCGCGAGCCTGCCCACCAGGGGGGGGGTGGTCGGCGCGGTGTTGTCGAGCGTCTGTTCGTCACCGACCATGGATCGGCTGTGGGACGCGCTGTCACTGTGAGACAGGGTCGCGGACGAGCCGCCCAAGTCGCTGCGAGCGGACACGTGGGAGGCGCCTGCCAACCCCACCGGCGTCCACGTGTGCTCGCTAGTGAAGGCGGCGCCCCGCAGGTCTCGCCAGAAACTGCCCATGTCCGCGTAGCGGGCCTGCGGGGTGATGGACAGCGCGCGAGCAAACACGGCCTCGACTTCGTCGGAGACGTCGAGACCGAGGGCTTGTGGTGTCGGGCGTTGCTCAGGATCCGTGCTCTGGTTGGCGATGGAGAGGAAGTCGTCTCCTTTCAGCACGCTCTCACCTCCGAGGAGGGCCTCGAGCACGATGAGGGCGAACGCGAAAACGTCGGTCCAGGGACCGGTCGCACCGTAGGAGCGGCTGAACTGTTCCGGTGCGCCGTAGCGCGGGGTGAACGCGTTGAGTTGTGCCGTGGTCTGTTTGAGCGCTTCGTCCGCGTCGAGGTGGTCTTGCATCACCTTCGCCACGCCAAAATCGAGCACCTTGGTGATCTGCAACTCGCGGTTTTCGTCGTAGACAAAGAACAAGTTGCCCGGTTTGAGGTCACGGTGGACGACATTAAATCTGTGCGCGAGGGCGAGGGCCGCGGCGGCAGAGTCGAGGCGACCGATGGTGTCCGCCAGGTCCCAGCGGGGTTCATGACCACGCTGCACCGCGTCGAAGGCGGCCTCGAGCGACTCCCCCGCCAGCCATTCGAGGACCATGAAGGGGCTCCAGTCACCACCGCTCCCGTGAATGGTCCCGATGTCGCGGGCCTGGACGATGGCGGAGCTCTTTCCAGAGAGCTCTGCCATGAGCTTACCCTCGCGGACAAACGCGTCGCGCAGCGTCTTTCGAGTCTCCTCATTGCCAATGCCGGAGAGCTTAAAGACCTTCAAGGCGACATCTTGATCCCACACCTTGTGTCGTGCGCGGTAGACGACGCTGAATCCGCCTTCACCAACGAAGTGGGTCACTTCATATTTTTGTTCGACCGTCGTGCCGATTAGATTGAGCGGGTCCATGGTCTTCTACACGTTGAGGATACGAGCCGGGAGTTGGGATTGGCGCACGTGCCCCGCGGCTTGACGCTTCATCCCACGGTGCGTCGCCTGGGGCAACCGCTTCACTGGATGCTGGAGAGTCCAACAGAGGCGTGAAGTTTAGAGCAGCGATCTCGTGTCCTCGTGCGTCCGTTTCAAGGTTGAGGCCCTTGTGTCGAGTGAGCCAGCACACGAACGTCCGCCAGCACGGACCTGTTCTCTCAAGGGAGCGAACTAGGGTGGATTGCTAGTGGAGAGCCGCTGGGGCCGAAATGACAATGTTTTGCCTATGTGGCGCAATTTTTTCAAAGGGGGGCATTTTTTACCCAAGATGCTGTAACTGTGTCCCAGCGCGCCGCGTTGGGCGTGGGAAGGCAAAAGTCTGCCCACGGGATTGGCCCACGTTGCCCAAGGTATTTCAATGACAAAACACGACATTTTCTCCACCCTCGCGATTCTTGGAACTGGCGCAGCGCTCGCAGGCTGCGCGACGATGCAGGCAGACACTGCGGAGGTCGGCGAACCTCAGGGCGCAGCGCATGGCGAGGGAAGCTGCTCGGCGGCTGGATGCGGCAAAAAAGCGAAGGCCCCGGCGGTCGCTCCGGAGGTTGCAGCTGCCGATGCGGGGACCGTTGAAGCGCCGACAGTTTCCGACGTCGAGGCTGATGCAAACGCGGGGACCATCGCGTCCGATGAACAGATCTCCGCCGATGCCGCGCCCGCGGCAGTGACGGAGGCGGTCGCCGCAGCAGAGGAGACACCCTCCGCCGATCAAGCGGAGGTCGCGGAGGAGGTGGCACCACTCCCCCCCAAGAAGACGGTTACGAAGACGCGTCGCGCGAAGAAGAAAAAGCGCGCCTCCGTGGGAGAGGCCGCGTGCGGTGAGGGCACCTGCGCCTGAACGTCGCCCCCGTTAGGTCCGCGACCGCACCGAAAAAAGGCGCCCTCCTTGGGGCGCCTTTTTGGTGGAGCAAATCTGTCGACTAGAAGAACTCGCTGATCGGGAACGCGAGCCCAAAGACGCCGAGGCACATCTCATCGAGCGTCTCTTCGCCCAAGAACACATCGACGGGCGCGTCGATGCCTTGGTCGGCCAAGGCTTCGGCGACGTGTGGGTTGGCCATGGAGTTGTCGTAGCCGCACTGCAGGTAGATAAGGTCTCCAGCCTTGGCGGTTGGGAGGGTCTCCATGGGCCCATCGTACAAGTATCCTCGCTGCCAATTGAAATCCCATCGGGGAGTGTGGATCAAGCACTCGTCGGCGGGCTCGGACTCTTGTGGATCGTCGCGCACGAGGCCGATGAGCATGTCGGTACCCACGTAGTGCATATGCGTTGCCATCTGCCAGATGTGCGTATTGTCGGGGATGCTCGCGGGCAGCGGGAAGATCATCGTCTCCGTGTGATCGCTGACCCCGGCCGGAATTCTAAACTCCACCCCATCTTCGTCGTTGGGTCCGGGCTGAAGCCCGTAGCCGCCTCCGAAGAGGGTCCCGCTGAAGTTACCGATGAGGCGGAGGACACCGACCCACTCGGGCAGGCCCTCATACCATCGCAGGTCGACGCTGGTGCCCTCGTCCGTCTCGACGCCAGCGCCGGTGGGGTGGTAGTGGACGTTGATGACGAGTCGCGTGTCCGGATCGATGGCCAAGGCGACGCCCTCGGGCATCTCGGAGGGCAGCGCGCCAGGGGCCCACGCAGCGATGAGCGCGGCGTCGTTGAAGCCCGGGCCACCAAAACACTCGTAGGCGCCATTCTCATCGGCGAGCGCCTCGGAGGCGCCGGACGGGTCGGCGTAGACGAGGACGTGATGCACGATGGACTCGTTGCCCGGGTTGATCTGCACCCCCTCCAAAAACTGCATGGAAGTGTTGTTGAGTGGCAGCGAGAAGCACATAAACTTGTCCTTGGAGCCGGACACCTCCACGGGTGCCGTGATCGCGTGGGTCTCGTCTTTGTCTTTCAACTCGAGATCTGGTGGCGCTGGCAGGGGCGCCGCGGTTGTTGGATCGCCTTCGGGGGCCCCTTGCTCGGCCCAGCGCCTCAACATGAGTTTCTCTTCGGCGGTGAGCCGGAGGTCGTCCACCCAGGGGTGATTCACCTGACACTCCTCGGTGTCCTGGGCCAAAAAGGGCGGCATCGAGCCGAGCTCTGTGGCGTCGGCCATCATGCCCGCGAACGGAGCCGCCGCTTCGTAGGAGGTGAGGGAGAAGGGCGCGATCCCGCCATCGGCGTGGCAGCCCACGCAGCTTTCACTCACCAGGGGCGCCACATCTTGGTGCCAGGTGACTCGAACGGTGGTGTCTTTGGACTGCTCTTTAGCGCCACATCCGCCGATGAAGGACATCGGGATCACCACCAGAGAGGCGAATAAACGCTGATTCATGGCCAAAATGCTACCATAGCTCTCGCCAAAGGAGGTGGGGCGAGCGCCGCAAAGTTGGCGCCAGACTCCGCGAGGGGCGCCGCAAGCGAGCGTTTGGTGGTCCCATGGGGAGGGGGGGACGCATGGCGCGCGGCCCGATTCGCTCGGGCCCTTGCCGAGCCGCAAGTGAGGGGTAGATTGTCGCCTCCGGTGCCGAGTTCACGAACCAAGTCTGCGCGCGAGCCTGATTTCATTGAAGTGCGGGGGGCGGGGGAGCACAACCTCAGCATCGACCGACTCAAAATACCGAAGCGACAGCTCGTGGTGTTCACGGGGGTGAGCGGTTCGGGCAAGTCGAGCCTGGCGTTCGACACCTTGTACGCCGAGGGGCAGCGGAGGTACGTCGAGAGCCTCAGCGCGTACGCGCGGCAGTTCCTTGGTCAGCTTGAGCGACCGAAGGTGGAGCATCTAACGGGCCTGTCCCCCACCATCGCCATCGAGCAAAAGAGCGCCTCGAACAACCCGCGCTCCACGGTGGGTACCATCACCGAGATCTATGATTATCTGCGGGTGCTCTACGCGCGCATCGGCGTCCAGCACTGCTCGAAGTGCGGGTCTGTGGTTCAAAACCAGAGTTCGCAGCAGGTGGTGGCCGAGGTGCTCGGGCTCCCTGAGGGCACCAAGGCCCTGCTGCTCGCGCCGCTGGTGCGCCACCGTAAAGGCGAGTTTCGCGAACTCTTCGAGGAGCTCCGCGGTCGGGGCTACGCGCGGGTGGTGGTCGATGGCGAGACCCATCGCCTGGAGACGCCGCCCACCCTGGACAAGAAGTACAAGCACGACATCTCCCTGGTCGTCGATCGCATCGTCATTAAAGAGTCCCATCGTCGCCGAATCACGGAGAGCGTGGAGTTGGCGTTGCGGGAGGGTAAGGGCTCGGTGGTGATCGAGCCCGTGGGGGCAGACGACGTCGAGCCGCTCGAATTCTCTCAAGACCGAAGCTGTTGCGGCATCGCCTACCCGGAGCTGTCTCCGCAGAGTTTCTCCTTCAACAGCCCCCTCGGGTGTTGCAGCGCCTGCAACGGGCTCGGCACCCGCATGGAGGTGGACCCCGATCTTGTGATCCCCAACGAGGAGCTCTCGATCAACGAGGGAGCCATCGCGCCGTGGGCCTCGGCGGTGGATCGCGGCGAGGGGTGGACATATCGGATCATCGAGGCGCTGGCGGAGACCTGCAACGTCGACCTCGACGTTCCGTGGAAAAAACTGAGCAAGGCGAAGAAGACCAAGGTCTTGTTTGGCGCTGGGAACAGTCGCCTCAAGGTGTCGTGGGGGAGCGAGGAGTCGGACAGTCACGGCACGTGGGGGATGCGGTTCGAGGGCGTCATCTCCAACCTTGAGCGGCGCTACTCCGAATCGGCCACCGAGTCAGCGCGGGACCGTCACAGCCGCTATTTCGTGGAGCAGCCGTGCGAGCGATGCAAAGGACGGCGCCTGCGAGATGAGTCCTTGTCCGTCCACGTCGAAGACTTGAGCATCGCGGAGGTCACGTCGAGGACCGTCCGGGGGGCGCACGACCACTTCGAGGCGTTCGCGCTCTCTGGGTCCCAGCTCGTCATCGCGGAGGGGGTCCTCCGAGAGATTCGCAATCGATTGAAGTTCCTGGTGGACGTGGGCCTCGACTACCTGACGCTCGACCGCTCCGGACCGACCCTCTCGGGTGGCGAGGCGCAGCGCATTCGCCTCGCGAGTCAGCTTGGCTCGGAGCTCTCTGGGGTGATGTACGTGCTCGACGAGCCGAGCATCGGCTTGCATCAGCGGGACAACCAGCGGTTGATCAAGACGCTGCAGCGGCTGCGAGACTTGGGGAACTCCGTGGTCGTCGTCGAGCACGATGAGGACACCATCCGCGCTGCAGATTTTGTCGCCGACTTCGGTCCGGGAGCGGGGCACTTGGGCGGCGAGGTCGTCTTTGCGGGCACACCCGCCCGCCTTGAGCGGTCCACAAAGTCGCTGACGGGCAAGTACCTGTCCGGGAAGCGGAGGATCGAGACGCCCTCCGAGCGCAGGGAGGCCACGGGCAAACTGACCATTCGCGGCGCCGCTGAGCACAACCTCAAGGGCATCGATGTCGATCTGCCCCTCGGAGGCATGGTCGCCGTGACCGGGGTGAGCGGCGCGGGCAAGTCTTCGCTGATCAACGGGATCTTGCTGCCCGCGCTGGGCCGGGCGCTGCACGGCGGCAGCGGCAGGGTCGGCGCGCACAAGAGCATCGAGGGCCTCGACCAGATCGACAAGGTCATCGCCATCGACCAACGCCCCATCGGTCGCACCCCCCGCTCCAACCCGGGGACCTACACCAAGGCCTTCGACGAGATACGGATGTTGTTCGCGCAGCTGCCCGAGTCTCGCGCACGGGGATGGAAGGCGGGGCGCTTCTCGTTCAACGTCCGCGGCGGTCGCTGCGAGTCGTGCCAGGGCGACGGCGTGGTGAAGGTTGAGATGCACTTTTTGGCCGACGTCTACGTGTCGTGCGAGGTGTGTCAGGGCCGTCGCTACAACGAGCAGACGCTCGGGGTGCGGTACAAGGGGTTCACCGTCACCGACGTCCTCAATTTGAGCATCGATCAGTGCTACGAGCTGTTCGCCCATCACCGCAAGCTCAAGCGCATCTTGGAGACGCTCCGCGACGTGGGCCTGGGCTATATGAAGATTGGACAGACGGCGACCACCATGTCGGGCGGCGAGGCCCAGCGCATCAAGCTGAGCCGAGAGCTCGCGAAGGTGCAGACCGGGAGGACGCTCTACGTGCTCGACGAGCCCACCACGGGGCTGCACTTTGAGGACATCTCGAGGCTGCTCAAGGTCCTGCGTCGCCTCGTCGACGCGGGCAATACTGTGGTCGTGATCGAGCACAACCTCGACGTGATCAAGTGCGCCGACTGGCTCATCGACCTCGGGCCCGAGGGCGGGGCCGGCGGCGGTGAAGTGGTCGCCCAAGGCACCCCTGAGCGCGTGGCGAAGGTTAAGGGCTCGTACACTGGACGCTTTTTGAAGGCCTTGCTTTAACCGACAGCCGCCGCGGATGGAGGCGACCACGAACGGTGTCGAGAACCCGTCGGCGCGCGCCGCTTGTGCTCCGCTCAAAACCTGATAAGACAGGCCGGCATGTCCCATGAACTCATCGAGGCCGAAGGGTTGAGGACGAGCGATGCCTATCGCTTGATGACCGATCTTGTGGCGCCTCGGCCCATCGCGTGGGTAGGGACCGTCGATGGGGAAGGGCGCCGCAACCTCGCGCCCTTCAGCTACTTTCAGGCGGTGTGCTCGCAGCCGCCGACCCTGGTGCTCAGCGTGGGGTGGCGTGGAGACGGTACCGCCAAGGACACCCTGCGCAACATCTTGGACACGCGGACATTCACGGTGTCGCACGTGTCGCGCCCGCTCGCGGAATCGATGAACGCGACCGCGGCGGCGCTCGCTGCGGACGAGAGCGAGTGGGACGTCGTTGGCGTCAAGGGACGTCCGTCGACCCGCGTCCAGGCCCCGTGGGTGGAGGATGCGCATGCTGCGTTCGAATGTTCATTGCAGCAGGCGATCCCGCTGGGACGCACGCGCCATGGGACGCCCTCTTCCACGCTCCTCGTAGCTACGGTGCTGCTGTTTCATGTGCGAGAGGGTCTTTTGCGGCGAACAGAGTCTGGACGCTTGGCGCCGATGGACCCGTCCGCGCTTGACGCGGTCGGAAGACTGGGTGGAATGACGTACACTGAGACATCGGCGCGCTTTGACCTGGCCCGCCCCATCGCTCCGGAGAAGCCTCGGTGACTGAACCCGCCTCGCCCCACCACAACCAGCTCTTTACGGCGTTACCCGCGTCCGTCGAGGTGTACGAGGTGGGTCCGCGCGACGGCCTCCAGAATGAGAAAATGGTGGTCCCCACGGAGCTTAAGATCTCCATGATCGAGCGGCTCGTGGAGGCTGGGGTGCGACGCATCGAGATCACGAGCTTTGTGAATCCGCGGTGGATTCCTGCTCTCGCCGATCACGCAGATGTCGCGGCGAGGCTGCGCCGCAGAGCGGACGTCCGCTACAGCGCGCTGGTTCCCAATATGCGGGGGCTCGAGGGGGCTGTGCGGGGAGGCATGGACGAGGTGGCGGTCTTCTTGGCGGCCAGTGAGAGCCACAACCGAAAAAATATTAACAAGTCGACGGCGGAGGCGCTCGACACCTACGCGCAAGTGATCGCCCAGGCGCGCGCGGAGGGGATGCGGGTCCGTGGCTACGTAAGCTGCGTCTACGGCTGCCCCTACGAGGGGAGCGTGCCGGTGGCCCAGGTGGAGGCGGTGTGTCTGCGGCTCCTTGAGCTTGGGGTGGAGGAGTTGAGTCTTGGAGACACCATCGGGGTGGGGACGCCACGGCAGGTGGCGTTCGTGCTCGGGCACCTGCGCGAGGCGGGGGTCCCGTTGGAGAAGATGGCCGTTCATTTTCATGACACCCGCGGCACCGCCCTCGCGAACACGACGGTCGCGCTTCAAATGGGGGTGCGTGTGGTGGACAGCGCGCTCGGTGGCCTCGGAGGATGCCCTTATGCCCCCGGCGCCTCGGGCAACGTCGCGACGGAGGACATCGTGTACATGTTGGATGGCATGGGGGTCGAGTGCGGCGTCGAACTTGACGCCTTGGTGCCGATCAGCCTGAGCCTTCAGACCCACCTCGGCCGCGAGCTGCCGAGCAAGTACCTCAAGGCGCACGTGGGGCACTTTGATAGGGCAGGGCGCTCCCTGAGCGCGGACCCAACCTCGCGCGAGTGATCAGCGTCATCCCCGGGACTGCTTGAACAGGCGCAAGAGGTGCTCGCTCACCTCGTCGGACAGCCGCAGCAAGGTGTCGTTGCGGACGGAGAAGCGCGTCCCATGAGCGAAGCACACGAGGGGGACGCGATGTTCCACCACGATCGGAAGCACGAGCACGTTCCCATGGATTCCTCCGAGGGCCGCGGAGAACGCATTGTCCACTTCTTGCGCCCGAGGCATCGGCCCAAACAGCGGCATCATGCGGTCGATGGCCGTGCGAAATAAAGAGGGCGACCTGCTGTCGAGCCGCACCTGTCGCACCGCCTCCTTATCGATATTGGCGCCGCGGGCGTCGATGCCTCGCAGCTCTTCGTGCGAATGCAAAAACAAGATCGTCTGGGCGAACCCCGCGCCGACGAAGTCGAGCAGGCGGGCGATGAGCGTGTCGCGGTCAGTGGCCGACTCCAATTGTTCAATGCAGGCGTCGGCGGCTTCGCTTGAGAGTGGGATGGCGGCGCGCTGTGGCTTTCTCAGCGGCGGTGACCAACGAGCCGTGAGCGTGTGGCTGGCTGCGCGCGGGCCTCGGGCCGTGGGTGTCGCGGGGCGGTCGGGCTCTTCAGGCTGCTCGAGCGCGCGCAGCGGAACTACCTTGGGCTGGGTGGCGGGGCTCGGTAGGGGTCCGTGGCGATCGATCAGTGCCGTGTCGAGCTCCTCCACGGGGGCGGCGGCGCGGATGACGTACCCACCCCAGCAGGCCTTGACCGCGTGGACGGCGGCGTCGTCGGTGGGGTCGGCCATGGCCAAGGTAAGATTGCCCACGTGGTCGATGGAGACCGGGAGGACCCGATGCTTCATGGCGATCTCGGCGGGCACGGCAGCCGAGGTCTCCGGGGTGACGCGGAGCAGCAGATTTGCGCGTACCGCGGGGATCTTGAGCTTGTTTTGGACGAAGGCCACGAGCCCCGACCCGTCCATCAGCCCCAGCGCGACCACCCCGTGGGCGAAGGTGGAGGCCTCCGCTGCCTGGCGGGTCTCCACGT
>CALKDV010000127.1 GCA_938084085.1 uncultured Nannocystaceae bacterium | reverse complement strand
CTGGATCGATCTCAAGAATGTCGTTGCGTGGCGGATACACGCTCGTCTCTCCCTCGAGGAACATCCCCTTGTCGCTGTGAAATGACGTAGGCGAGGGGCAGCTCATGACGTCAAGAATCACCTCGTTTTCGTCGGCCGTGAGCGGTCGACAAAAGTAATTTTCGTCGGAAGAGGTGCTCTCGTGCCAGCCGAGCGAGTCTTGGTAGCCCTCTTTTGGATCGTGAAAGACCAGCTTCGGGTAGGTCACCCCGCGTCGGTGGCCCCAGACTGGCAGCACATTGGTGCGCGGGCCGTACGGGAAGCGCCACGAGGACAGGAAGTTCCAGATCCCTGGGCGGTTTCCGATGCCGAGTTTGCCGGTGGCCTGTGTGATGAAGATGTCGCGGATGAAGTTTCCGTCCGCGTCTTCCAGCCAGATTGCGACTTGGAGGTCGGGAACAGGCTGGTAATGGAAGGCCACCACGCTCGTGTCTTCCTCTGCTGCCGCCGCGTCATGGACGCTCAGCAGCGAGAGCCCTCCGGCGAGGAGCAGCCCCGGCAGCGCTTTTGACGCTCCATTCATTCCCAGGAGTATAAACGAATGTTGGAAAAATGCGCGTGAGCAACCATAGTTTGGTCGTTGTGCCCCCAACCTGGACGACATGCGTGAGATGGACGGCGTTTGGTGTGGCGTCCGCGATTGGCGCCTGCACCGCACCGGCGTCTCTTGGGCCTGAGGCCGTGAACGAGCCGTCCCTGCGCGACGGCAGCGCGCTCATGCGGGGTCGGCCGTCGTGGTCGCCGCCTGCGAAGACGCTCGGAGATTCTACGGCGCTGGCGGAGGCGGTCGAGGGGTCTTCGTTGGCGCGCCTGAAGATCGTCTCGGACGACGCCGCGGACGGTGGCGATGAGCTACGCGTCGCGATGGAGGCGTGGCTGTCACGGCGGATCAGTCCGCGAGCGCAGACGCAGGGCGAGGTGTCCATCGAGGTCGAGGTGACCGTGCGTGAGCTTGGCGCGCGCACGTCCAACCTGCGCGTGCGGCAAGTGGGGGACTGTGAGCCGCTGCGTCAGTGGTTCGCGTTGCACGAGACGTTGGAAATTGCGAGGCACAGCGCGGCCCTCGAAGCGCTGCAGGACGCGCTCCGCACCCAGGCCCAAGCCACCCTGACGAGCAGCACCTCGTGGCGGGCGCTCGAGGGGGCATCGCTGGAGAACTCGCCGCTGGAAACGTCCGCCGCTCGCACACGATGTCAGTCGGCAGCCGCGTCACTGTACGATCGCCTCACGGCGTGTGAGGGAAAGGCGGACGCCTGCGTGGACACGCCCACGGTGACCCTAGACGGCGCCGTCGCGCTCACACGCGTCGATCCCTGGTACCCCGACCGCGAGACTTGCCTCGCCGAGTTGGGGGCGCCCGCGCGAGAGTTTGAGGCATGGATCTCTGCGCTGGCCGATCGCGGTGTGGAGGTCCTTGCCGCGCAGCCGTCGCTCCCGGCCCTCGATCGGCTCGCGCGGACACGGTGGTTGTTCGAGGCGCTCGAGGACCTCTGCGTTCCACGTCGCCGTGTCGTTGAGAGCCATGAGGTCGACCGACTCAACAATCTCCTCGATACCTACGGAGATCTGTACGGGGTCGCCGCGGTGCAGACTCCCGCGGTTGAACGCTCGGAGGGGGTCGTCTACGTCGCGGGACGCGGGACCATGAGAGAGCTTGGTCGCACACGACCAACGTCCGTGGCGCGGCAACTCGAATCGCTTGTTCAAGACTTTCGGGCGGTGAGCGAGGGACTTGGCCATTGCGACGCTGCGAGCGGGGCTCCCCTGGAGATCGTCGTGGCGCGCGAGGGGGTGGAGGTGCTTCGCACCGAGCTGTTCCCCGAGCAGCTGTGGTGTACCCCCGACCCCGCAGCGCAGTGAGAGCCACGTGGCGGATACCCCGCGGGGATGGTGCAAAGGTCGTCGAGAGCGGGCTCGTGGGTGGAGTTCGAGCGGCGACGATGCGACGCTTTGGGCATGCATGACGCCGTGGGACCTCTGCTCTGGGTGTTGCGTGGAGTGTTGGCTGTTTGTGTGGCGGTGGTGATGACGGGCGCGCCAGCTGCTCATGCCGCGTCTCCCATGTCGGTGGGCGTTCCTGTCGTGAGGGATGCCCCCGCGCCCGCGGAGGCGGCTGCGGCGGAGGAGGGCACGCCCGCCGAGTCGAGCGACGCACCGCCGGTGTTGCTCGTGGAGGCTGCGCCTACGCCCGAGGCTGCGCCCGGACCTGAGGCTGCGCCCGGACCCGAGGCTGCGCCCGTGCCTTTACCGGAGGTTCCTCAGACTGGGCTTCTCACGGTGCCTCGCAAGGGGACCGGGATGATCATTGGGGGGAGCCTCTCGTTGGGGATTGGGGTCCCGTTGCTGATCGTGGCGGCACCAGAGTGGTTCCGAGATGACCTGTCGTTGTATGACCGGTTCCTGCCGCCCATCACAGTTCCCGGGATCATTTTCACGGCGGCGGGCGGGGCGCTCCTTGGGGTGGGGCTTCATTGGCGCGCGCGATGGAAACGAGGGGACCCCATCATGGACGTATACGAATATCCAGCGGCGCCGATGGTGGAGGTGTCCGAGCGTCTCGTACGGCGCGCCCGGGCGAAGATCATCTCGGGGAGCGTGTTGACCGGGGTCTTCGCGCCGCTGACAGGCTTTAGCCTCTACACCGTGGCGCTCGCTCCAAACTATTGGGCGACGTATATCACCGCGGCCGTGACGGGTTCCCTCCTCGCCACGGGCGGCGTGTTGCTCGGCAAGGGACTCAAGGAGCGTCGCGCGATGGGGGAGGCGTACTACCGCGTCGGCATGCGCACGCCGGCACGGCGCTGGTCGCCCTTCGTGGGCGGCGTGGGGCCGCTCCCCGGGAAGCCCCGGGTGATCACGCCCACCTACGGGGTGAACCTCCAGTTTTAAGGAGCGTCACTGGCAGGAGTTGCCGGCGACGCCGCCTTGACCCAAGGAACCCGGCGCGCAGGTCTGGCCCATGGCGCAGTCCGCGTCGGTCTCGCAGTCGCCGCACACGCCGATGGGACCCGCGAAGCCGGTGTCCACGGGGGCGCAGAGCCCGGCGCATGCCACGTCGCCCTCGGCGTTGTCGTCGCAGATGGA
Source organism: uncultured Nannocystaceae bacterium (assembly GCA_938084085.1). Taxonomy (GTDB): domain Bacteria; phylum Myxococcota_A; class Polyangia; order Nannocystales; family Nannocystaceae; genus JAAZXR01. The sequence continues at coordinate 3,192 of CALKDV010000127.1, read as the reverse complement.
GTCGTTGGGGATGCTGCCCGGCGCGACGCAGTCGCGATAACCGCCGAGGTCGAAGCCGTCCAGCATCACCACGGGTGCGCAGACGTTGTCTGCGTCGCACTCGCTGGTGTCGGCGCAGTTGCTGCATGCGGTGAGCCCGAAGATTCCGCCGAAGTTCACGATCTCCTCACACGTGAGCGGATCGCCGCAGCCGGCGTCGGACTCACACTGCTCACCGAGGTTTCCAGCGGAGCAGGCGTACCAACCAGAGTCGTTGAGCGTGCAGTTCACGCCGTCTCCGCTCTGCTGGCAGTCGCCGTCCGAGCGACAGTCGGAGCAGATCCCAAAGCCGGGAAACGGCTGGTTGCAGATGCCGGACTCACACTCGCCGTCGCCACCGCACTGACTCCCGTTGGGAAGCGGATCGGGGGCGCCGCTCGTGCTTGAGGAGGTGTCGTCGGGCAAGAAAGCCGCGCCGTCGTCCGTGGACGAGGAGGAGGAGGAGGAGGAGCCCGCGTCGGTCATGCCACCGTCCATGTCGGCGCTGCCGTCGTCCATGGCCCCCGTGGTCCCGCCGGTATCGCCGCCCGTCGTCCCGTCCGCGGCGGTCTCGCCGGAGGTATCAAGCGGATCTTTTGCGCATCCGGGGAGCGTGAGGAGGAGGGCGCTGGTGAGGGTAAGGAAAATAAGGTGTCGCATCATAGACTCGAGGGGCGCCGGCAGGATCTTCGACGCGCTGGGCGGACCATACCAAAGAACCGCGCGCGTGTTGGTCGCGACCGGGTCCAAGGGTCGAGGTCTGCCCGCGGACCCGTGTGCGGTCCTCTGCGGGCGGGCCGTGCGGCAGCGCGTGACCTGGTTCGCGGCGGTGACGGAGAGTTCGCGTCCGCCGCGGTTTGAGGGGCCATCCGCGGACGGACTCGCGGCCTCGCTCACGGATGAGCTTAGTAACCGCGCACCATGACGCACGCGCGCTGGGCCACCTGCCAGCCGCGGCGCTCCACGGAGCGCAGGGCGTCCGGGTCATCGGGCCACCCGTAGACAAGCACGGGCGTATCGCGCTCCACGCTCGCGCGAAGCTGATCGAGAATCAAGGCGCCGCGCTCGATCTCGCTGGTGTCTGCGAGCTCGAAGCGGTGCACAAGCAGCGAGCATCCCTCGCGGGTGAGGTAGGCGCGCCCGTCTTCGGTCTCCCATAGTCGCTTGGATTCGACGGGGCTGTGAACCCAGGTCTCGTCGAGCCACTGAGCGATGATCTCACCGCGTCCTGGGCGGGCGTCGAGAGGATCTGCGAGGGCCGTGTTTGACCCAGCGCCGAAGTGGAGGAGCGTGGCGATGTGGTGAGACTCTTGAAAGCCCAAATGGGCGTACATGCTCCGGTTGCGAGGCTCGCTCAGGCAGCGGAGCTTGTCGTGTGTCGATGGCAGCGCCCCTTGTATGTGCGCGAGCATGCGCCGGGCGAGTCCGCGGCCGCGGTACCTCGGCACGACCCCCATGCCGCTCATGCGCGCGCAGGGGGCGAGAGAGGGCGGCGTACCCACGAGGGCAAAGCCGAGCCATGTGGGGTCACGATCGCCCGCACTCGGTGCGCGCACAACACAGGAGGCGTTGAGATCGACGCATTCACGCTTAAGCTTGATCGGGAGCCAGCCGGGGTTCCGGGCGCCGCCCCCGTGGGTCCGTTCGAACAAGGGTTCAAGTCCCGCGAGGCCGCGCGGGTTGGTCAGGGCGAGATGCGCGAGCGAAACTGTCTCGAGCTTTGTCGAGTCCAACAACGCACCATCCCCGCCTCGTTCGCGGGACTCACACAAGTCCGCAGGCACGTCGACAATCGTACAACGTTTTCTGCGCGACTTCGCGGGCTCGGGCAGCGGAGCGTTGAAGCACCGCCTCGACCTCTTCGGGGTGGGCCGTGAGGTGCTCGTAGCGAGCGCGGGCGGGCGCGAAAAACCGCTCAATATGAGCAGCCAGAAGCTGTTTTGCGTGGCCGTATCCAAATGGGGCGCCCTCACGCTCTCCGGTTCGATACCAGCCTTCAATCCGCTGAAGCTCATCATCGTCGGCGAAGAGCTTCAACAATGCGAACACATTGCAGGTGGTCGCGTCGAGGGGATCTCCTAGGTTGGTGCTGTCGGTGACCACCTGACCCACGATTTTCTTGAGTCGTTTGCCCGACTCAAACAAAGGGATCGTGTTCCCGTAGCTCTTGCTCATTTTTTTTCCGTCGGTGCCGGGCACGTACGCCGCCTTGGACAGTCGAGCCTCGGGGCGCACCAGCACCGGCGCGCCGCCAGCGAAGCGCTCGTTGAAATGGGTGGCCATATCTTGCGCCATCTCCACGTGTTGCACTTGGTCTTTCCCCACGGGCACCAGGGTGCTCTTGGGCATCAGAATATCAGCGGCCATCAGCGCTGGATAAAAGAACAGTCCCGCCGAGGGCTTGATGCCGTGGGCCACCTTGTCTTTGTAGGAGTGGGCGCGCTCGAGCAGGCCCATGCCAGTGACCGTGGACAAGAGCCACGTCAGCTCCGTGACCTCTGGGACATCCGACTGCCGATACAAGATGGCCTTGTCCGGATCGATCCCGCAGGCAAGGTAGGTGACCGCGAGCTCGCGCACAAGTTCACGGAGTCGGTCGCCGTCGTGGATAGTCGTGAGCGCGTGGTAGTCGGCGATAAAGAAAAAACTCTCGCCGGGGAACTCGTTTTGCAGGGAGATGCACTGGGCGATGGCCCCGAAGTAGTTACCGAGGTGGATGGTCCCAGAGGGCTGGATGCCTGTGAGGACCCGTGCGTGCGCGTCGGACATGGTCGCGAGGATGACACGGGGACCGTCAAAGGTCACGGTCGCCGGGACGAGCTCTCAGGGGCCAGATGCAGGTGGCGATACAGCGCTCGGGCGAGGTTGTCTTGGAACGCGCGGGCGACAACGAGAGGGGCGCCATCCACGAGCACCGCGAAGCCCAGCGGGTGCTCTCCTTGTTCGTCGAGCACCATGCCCGCGAGCGCGCTACTCCGCGAGAGGGTGCCAGTTTTGGCGATGAGGTCGGGGCCTAGATCTGCGAGTCGACCCTGCAAGGTGCCTTCTGCGCCCGGGCGAGCCATGGAGGAGGCCAGCAGATGCGCGTGGGTGCCCGGCCGCTGGATCTGCGCCACGACGCTCACCAGGCCGCGGGCGTCGATTCGGCCGTCACGAGAGAGCCCCGCGCCGTTG
>CALKDV010000126.1 GCA_938084085.1 uncultured Nannocystaceae bacterium | reverse complement strand
TCCGCGACACGACCGTGCTCCCCCACCCGTTTAAGTCGGGGACAGAGTTGCTGCGCATGTGCAGTGAGTCGGGGCTCTCCATCAGCGCGCTCATGTTGGAGAACGAGGCGGTGTGGCGTGAGCCGCAACAAGTCCGCCAAGATCTTCGCAGCATCTGGGACACGATGCACGCGTCCATCGAGCGCGGCTGCGAACGTGAGGGCTTGCTGCCCGGCGGCCTCAAGGTGCGACGGCGAGCGGCCTCACTCTACCGACGACTCCAAGCCACCGAATCCAGGCCAGACCCCATGTCCTATCTGGACTGGGTCAACCTGTGGGCCATCGCCGTCAACGAAGAGAACGCCGCAGGCGGACGAGTCGTGACGGCGCCCACCAACGGCGCCGCGGGGATCATCCCAGCCGTGCTCCAATATTTCCTGCGCTTTCACGACGCCGCCACCGACCGCGCCGTCTCTAGGTTTTTGCTGACCGCTGGCGCCATTGGCATCATCTACAAGACCAACGCCTCCATCTCTGGAGCAGAGGTCGGCTGTCAGGGCGAGGTCGGCGTCGCCTGCTCTATGGCGGCCGCTGGACTTGCCGAGGTGTTGGGGGGCACGCCCACCCAGGTGGAAGATGCGGCCGAGATCGCCATGGAGCATAACCTCGGCCTCACCTGCGATCCCGTGGGAGGCCTGGTGCAGGTACCTTGCATCGAGCGCAACGCCATGGGGGCTGTGAAGGCGATCAACGCGTGCAGGCTGGCCCTGCAAGGGGACGGCTCTGGAAAGGTCTCGCTGGACAAGGTCATCGAGACCATGCGGCAGACCGGTCTCGACATGAAGACCAAGTACAAAGAGACCGCACGCGGCGGCCTCGCCGTCAATATCATCGAGTGCTAGCCCCGCGAGCCCTCGCTCGGTGGCAACACTGTCCCCTCCCGCTGCGCGAGTCGACCGAGTTCTTCGGTGAGGCGACGGGCGAGCAGCCCTCGAGCCTTGGTCACGCGCGCCGTCCAGAGCACGCCCGCCCCGACGAGCACGGCCAAGGCGCCAGGGACACCGAACGGGATCCCGGACATGCCCAACGCCAACCCCGCGGCGGTCACCCCCGCCGCGACGCCCACGGCGCCTCCGCCCCGGCCCCCAAGCGGACGTGTCACTCCCACCATCGCGATGACCCATCGCGAAACTCGAAGTTCGAACTGACCATCGTCCACGCGCACGATCACGCCGCGCGGCGGGATCCCCATGGCCTCCATCAGCTCTCCCGTCTCCGCCCTAAGCTGCGGTCGCGACAATATCGTCCGACCGTGCAAGACGAGCGCGGCGTCCTCGCCGAAGAGCTCCACCCCCTGGGTGAACCCCTCGCGGAAGGACTCCAGCCCCACCTCCCGGCGAGACAACCCCACCTCCTCGCCCGCCTCAAGTCGAATCGCGTGGCCATCTCCCGTCCACGACTCTTCCTCCCGCGCGGGCGCGACGAGCCCCGTCGGTGTAGATTTCACTCGCGCGTCCCTAGCTCCGCGAACCGCTTCTCTGTCGCCTCGTAAACTACCGCCGGTACGTAGCGGCGGTAGTCACCGCGGTGGCTCGCGATCTCTTTGACGAGGGACGACGAGATGAACTGGCCGTGAGGAGCGCAGAAGAAAAAGATTGTCTCAATATTCGGCGCGATGTCTCGGTTGGCCTGGCCCATCTGAAACTCAGACTCGAAGTCTAGCGTCGCCCGCAGCCCGCGAACAATGACACGGGCGCCCTGCTGCTCGCAGAAATTCACAACGAGCCCGTCGAAGCTCTCGGCGACGACATTGTCGAGGTGCGAGACGCTCTCCTCAAGCAGGTGACGGCGCTCTTCTTGGCTAAAAAAGCACCGCTTCGAAGGATGGCGCCCCACCCCGAGGACGACCTTGTCGAAGACACGGGCGGCGCGTTCTACGATGTCTACGTGACCATAGGTCACCGGATCAAAGCTGCCCGGATACACCGCCGTCATCCCCACCCGCGACTCTTCGCTGCCTTTCGCTCCCATATTGCGAGTATACTCCCAACGGTGATGCGGTTCGACCCTCGAAGTTTTGGCCTCCTCGCGGTGACCTGCGTGGTCGCGTGTGGCCCCAAGAGCGCTCCCCCCCGCCAGGTCCAGGGAACGCCCATCGCCGGTGCCACCCCGACCGGTGAAGCGGACGCCCGCGAGGTCAAGGCGGCCGGGGCCACGTCGACCACGGGCCGTCCCCAACCCGCAACCGGCCCTGTCCCCACGCCAGAACAAATCACGCCGATGGTGGAGACCTCTGCGGCCGCGCTCCGCGCAGGTGACCGACAGACCGCCGAACGCTCCCTGCGACCATGCCTCCATCGCAGCCCCCCGGTGCTCGTATGCGAACTCCAGTTCGCACGGTTCCTCGCCACGGTACCTCGCCGTAAAACGCAGTACCAAGAGACCCTGCGACGCCTGGTGATCGTCGACGACCCCTCCATGTCCACCGAGGCCTACGACGACCTCGCGAAGCGGCTCCGGACCATCGGCGAGCCCGCGATGTCCGAGACCGCCGTGCTCATCGCGTTATCGCGGAGCCCGACGGCGGAACGCCACAGCTTCCACGCGAAGGTCCTCCAGGGGCTCCCCGACCGCCTCGATAACGCGATCGCGGCGCTGCGAAGCGCGCTGGAACTCGCCCCGGAACGTCGCGACTGGGCGATGGAACTCGCGACCCTCTCGGCGCGCCATCCAGACCACGTTGACGAAGCCATCGCGCAGTTTGAGGCGCTGCGAACCGAGTCCGAGGATGAGGCCTTTCGCAGAACCATCACCGAGCGCATCGCCGAGTTGCGCCGCGCAGCGGCGATCTCCAGCGACCCCAACGCGCCCCAGCGACCGAAGGGGACGCGACGAAATCACCCTACTCCGCCCGCGGCGGACGGCGGCTCCACCTCCCGATGACGAGGCCCCACCGGCGGCTCCACCGAGCGCTACACGTCGGAGGTGGCTGCGAGTTCGATGTGGGAGCGCCGACGCGGTTCGCAACGCAACGCCGATTCCGCTAGCGCGAGTTGTCCGCGCGCACGCCAGAGGTTATGGGCCCCTCGGGTGGGGAACGCAGCCTCATCCCATCCGAAGTACCGCTCGTTTAGCGCGTCTGCGGCGAAGCGGGCGCTTAACTCCAGACAGATCCACGGCAGACCCACGAGCAGCGCCTCGGACACCTGCGCGCGCCGCGTTCGGTCGAGCGGTCCCCGCCACCCCTCAAAATATCCCTGCACGGCCGCCGCGTGCGCCCGCTCGTCGATCTCAGGGTTGGGGTGGTCCTCCCCGGCTGCGTTGCACCACGACCGCAGCGCATCCCCAAGCTCGTGGGCCAGCGCGATCGGTCCGACCGTGTCCAGATCGATGAACGCCACCGCGTTCGTCCCCTCCTCGTCGACGATGATATTCCCGGCCTTCGGATCCCCGTGGCCGACGATCGCCGCGTCTACGGACACCGCAGGGAGTCGCTGTACTCCCTCCAAAATGGAGGTCTGCAGGGCAGCCACCTCGTTATAGAGCAGGTGCGACGCCCCTTCCGTCACGGCGGTCGCCAAGGTCTCAAGATGCCGCGCCGTGTCATGGACGCCCCCCCGCATACCGACAAAATCGTGCTCGAGTCCCTCCAATGCCCCGTGAAACCGGGCGAGCAAGCTGGCCGCGCTCCGTGCGGCTGCCGGCCCCGAGAGCGCAGACGCACAGCGCCCCTCGACCTTTGTCAGGGCTCGAAACGTGCCCTGCGCTAGCTCTACACACAAGGCACCACCGTCGGTGCGCACCAACGTCGGCGTGGACACTTTCGCCGCCTCCAGCGCCCGCGTCACCGCCTCGATATTGCCGTGGATGCGCGGATCAAAAATATCGCTGAGCCGCTGCACCACCACCGGCCGCGCGGCGCCCACCGAGGGTACAAGCCAGGTGCGGTTGATCAAGCCCCCCGTGAGCGTCTCCGCCTTCGACCAATCCAGGCGCGTCCACGCCTGTCGCACAGCGGTTGGGAATGGTACCTCCACCCCTCCAACTTCCTTCAACTCTCAACAGAAGTAAAATTCTAGGGGTCCTCACCCGTCCCCAAGCTCCCTCTGAACACGGTACGATGCGCCGTGCCCACGCCACCAGCTTGGCCTCCCGACGATTCACTCGTCCATGAGCTCCATGATCGCTACCTCGTGGAGGTGGTGGAAGACATGAATCTATGTCCCTTCTCTCGCAAGAGCCGCGAAGCGGGGCGCGTGCGACGACCGATCTTCCGAGCCCGCCCACCCGAGGGAGATGTACAAATCGCCTCGCAGCAGTTGGCCGCCACAGTCCGCGCGACTCCCTCCGTCGAAATTATGCTCCTCACCTGCCCCGTGCCCGTGGGACACCCGTGGGAAGATCCGAAGGCCTTCGACGCGTTCATGGTCGAACTACGGGACGATTTCGCCGCGAACAAGGGGCTCCCCGCGTTTTATATGGTGAGCTTCCACCCCACCCCCGCGCGCGCTCCCGAGCCGATTCAGCGGCCGCATCAGCTCATCCCCCTCATCCGTCGCACCCCCGATCCCGTTATCCAATGCGTCCGCGCAGAGACCCTCGACGAGGTGCGCCGCCAAGCCCAAGCGGTTCACGAGGCGAGGGTTCGCGAGCAACTCCTCGCGCAGTCCCCGGAGCTCGTATCCTTGCTCGACCGGTGCGTCACCACCGACCCCGAGATTTCCTCGGATATCGCGGAGGCCAATTTTCAATCCATGTCCGACCCCTCCGCCCGCGCACGCCTCGACGCGACCATCGAGGACATTCATGAAGAGCGACGACGCAAGTACGCTGAAGGTGACGTCAATGGGGAGCCCTCCGCGAGCTGACGATCCCTACTAGACGCCCCGCGGCGCCC
>CALKDV010000125.1 GCA_938084085.1 uncultured Nannocystaceae bacterium | reverse complement strand
GAAGATCTCTGCCTTCACGCCGTGACCTTCGACCTCCATCTTGACGGCGGCGAGCGCGTCCTCTTGGATGTCGAGGAGCAAGAGCTCACAGCCGCGTGCGGCAAGTTCAACCGACAGGGCTCTGCCCAGCCCGCTCGCCGCGCCCGTGACCACTGCACGCTTTGGAATTCGCGAAGACATGGACGGCAGCTTATCAGGGACCTGCGAGGGGGACGACCAGGCTGGTGTGGGGGGCGCCCGTGGTCGAAGAGATCGAGAGGATCGGGCCGCCGTCCACGTTGGCCAACACCCCGAGGTGAAGGACCATCCCGGGGAGCTCGGCAGAGTCCACTGCGCCCAGTGCCTGACAGATCGCGGGGTCGCCGCCGAGGGATGGGTGGGCGAGGACCACGCGCTTGGTCGGCAGCATGATCCGCTCCACGACATCGGCTTCGGGCGCCTCGTGCGGCACCTCGAGTTCCTCGTGATGGGCCAAAAACAGCAACTCGGGGGGGGCGCCGTCCGGGCCCGCGGCGAACACATGCCACGCCCCGGGTCGGACCGCGACGTCGGCTTGCGCGGGGAAGGGGGCGCCTGCGTGAGAGAGTTGTAGGCCCTGGAAACCGCCGGCGATCAAGGAAGCATCGGCCAGGATGAGACGCCCGTCCAAGGAAAGATCTCCTAGATGCGAAAACTGCAGGCTCGGATCGGACCGTGGCATGACAAAGGGAGGCGCGGCGACCTGACCGCCCCGTCGCTGGAGGGGGCCAAGAACCCGTGTGGCCACGCTGTCACGATCCGCACGGCCGCGCAACTGTTGGATGCGGTCCCCGTGCGTGGGGGGGACACCTGGCGGTCATGGGTCGCGGATCGAGGCGCTGACGACTTCGCGTGGAACGGGTATGATGTCGCCGTGATTCGAGGACGATCGGCGTTGGAAGCGGCCGCGTTTTATTTGCGACGGCATCCAGAGGAGATCTACCGGTCGGTGATCGGGCTCGTGGGCATGCGCGCGAGCATCCCGGTGGCGGCGCTCCGGTGGTTGGCAGGGGAGGCGCTCGCGGGTGCGGCAGAGGACAACCAGGTCGTCATCGAGGCGGTGCCGCCCGGCCTGCGAATCGGAGGTACCTTCGAGGCGATGAAGACGCGGCTCAACGCGAAGGCGACGATCTTTGTGGATCGGGTGCTCGTCGACGAAGCCCACGCCCGCCTCGACCTCCGACTCGAGGACATCAACATTGAGGTCCTGTCCGACACGAAGACCCAGATCGGCGCGTTGATTCGCTCCGGCGCGCTGGACGTCAGCCAGGTCGGCGATCTACTGGCCGAGCTTCCGGACATTCCTGGATTTATCGTCGACGCGCACGGCAACCGGCTGAGCATCGACCTGATGCGTCACCCGACGTTGCGCGAGAACCCTCGACTCCAAGAGATTGTGGGGCTGGTGTCTTCGCTGGTGACGGTGCGCGCCCTGGAGACCGATCCCTCGCACGTCGGGGTTCGCTTCCGTCCGCTCCCGCGAGGCGTGCTGGAGGCGGTGGAGCAAGTGGGTGACCACGTCATCGAGCCGGGCTTGCGTCTCGCTCGTGGCGCCCTGGGTCGCGTGAAGACACCGGGCGTGTGGAACTCGATGTTGAGGCAGCTTGGCGGCGATTCACGTGGCTCACCGAGCTGATCTGCGATCATGTCCACACACGTCCCGCGCGTAGAGTTAGGTTGACTATCTGAGGTAGGAGAGGCACCGATTATGTTCGTTTCGTTCAAAGGTAATTTGATAGGAATCGGTAAGTGGCAGTGGAAGAACCTGTTGATCTTCACGCTGGTGTCGACGGTGGTGGTGGTGGTCGGGCGCACCGAAGGTCTCGACCACATCACGGTCGACAACCTGCCGGTGACCGTCATCGGCGCGGCCCTGGGCATTTTTGTCAGCTTCCGGACCAACGCGGGCTACGATCGCTGGTGGGAGGGGCGCAAGCTGTGGGGCCGCATGGTGAATGCGTCGCGACATTTTTCCACGCAGGCCACCACCTACCTGGGGGGAGACGGGGCCTCGGAGCGCGCCCAGGCTCTGGTGTATCGCCAGATCGCCTACGTCCACGCCCTGCGATGTGTCTTGCGCGATCAAGATCCGTGGGGAGATAAGGACTTCCTCCATTTCTCCTCGCAAGGGGAGCGCGCTGCGTTCGAGGGGCAATCGAGCATCACACATGCGCTGCTCCAGCGTCATCAAGACGAGCTCACGGCGCTCGCGAACGAGGGCGCGCTCGACGAGCTTCGCCTGCAGTCCTTCGATCGCACGGTCCAAGAGCTTCTTGCCATTCAAGGAGGCTGCGAGCGCATCAAAAATACGCCCTTCCCCGGGGGCTACGGCTACGTCGCCAGCCGTCTCGTGTGGCTGTATTCCGCGATGCTCCCCATCTGCATCATGGAAGAGATGGGGTGGCTCACGATCCCGACGACGGTGGTGGTGTGTACCGGGTTCTCGCTCATCGGTGAAGTTGGTCGAGTGTTGGAAGATCCATTCACGATGAACTGGCCAGCGCTGCCACTCTCAGCGCTGTCGCGGACCATCCAAGTGAATCTGCAGCAGCGTCTCGGTGAGACGGAGGTCCCGCCCATGCTGCGACCCGACGAGCGCGGCGTCCTGATGTGATCCGCGACGGCTACGTGAGCGGGTCTCGTGGCGTGGCGGGGGCGCGCCAATCTGGCGCGACGAGGCGGCGCTTGTTGTCGTGACTTAGGCGCACGTCGGGGGCGTCGAGCCCCTCTCGGTCCCAAA
>CALKDV010000124.1 GCA_938084085.1 uncultured Nannocystaceae bacterium | reverse complement strand
CGTACGAAGTTTGGGTCCACTCGAAGACGTTGCCTGCCATGTCCTGAGCACCGTAGGGGCTCGCGGCGTCGGAGAAACTTCCGACGGGGATCGTGTCATCAAATTTCGCCTCGGCCCCGTTGAGCAGGCTCGGATCGAAGTTGGCGCCCCACGGGTAGGCCTGTCCTCGTTCCCCTCGGGCGGCCTTCTCCCACTGCGCCTCGGTGGGGAGTCGCGCGCGCACGCCGAAGCGTTTACCCCACCACGCGCAGTAGGAGGCGGCTTGGGCCTGCTCCACCAGCACCACCGGGTGCGGCTCTCGATCTTGTTTAGGTAGCCCCTGGCGCCATAGAAACTTCTTCACCTCGTCGTAGGGGCGACCGAGCCCCTGCCGGCTCCACGTCGCCGAATCGACGTAGGGCTCAGGTGCCCCGGTCTCGCGCATGTACTCGAGGTAGTCGCGTTGGGTCACCGGGGTGCGCATGATTCGAAAGGCGGCCACCTCCACTGTGCTCTGGCGATACTCTTGCTTGATCCACTGCGAGACCTCGGGCGTCGCGCGGCCGAGGCTGGCGTAGTCGAGCTCGATGGCGACGGCGCGTTCGTCGAGGGTGCTGCCCATGAGGAATGGACCACCGTCGACCGGAACGGTGAGGGCGACGAGGGAGGCACCGCGGCTGACGCCGACTTTTTCGGGGATCGCGCAGCTCGTGATCATCCCCGCCAGACCAAGGCACATAAGGGCGCGCTGTCGAAGTACCATCCCACTCTCTATGCGACCCCTGCGGATCGGAATCAACGGACTTGGGCGAATCGGGCGCACCGTCGTGCGAAGTGCACTCGAACGGCTCGCCGATCCGGCCTGGCTCGGGACGACCCGGCCCGGACCGGACCTCGAAATCGTGGCCGCGAACGACCGGCTCGATGCGGACGTGCTGGCCTACCTGCTTGAGCACGACAGCGTCCATGGCCGCGCCGCACACCCAGTGCGGGTGTGTGACGGCCGCATCGAGATGGGGCCCCTGTCCATACGCATCTTTAACGAGAGCACGCCTCAAGACATCCCATGGTCGAAAGAGCGGGTGGACATCGTGTTCGAGTGCACCGGCGCCTTCGGTCGCCGTCGGGAGCTTGAGCGCCACTTGAGCGAGGCGCCGCGCGTGCTGCTCGGCGCGCCGGGTGAGGCCGACGCGATGATCGTGGCGGGTGTCAACGACGGAGAGCTTCCACGAGACGCCACCGTGATCTCTGCCGCGAGTTGCACCACGCACGCGGTCGCGCCTGTGCTGTCCACCCTCGATGAGATGTTCAAGATCCGCTGGGCGTTGCTAGGGACGGTGCACGCCTACACCGCGGGTCAGTCGCTGATTGATGCCCCGGCGCCTGGCAGGGATCTTCGGCGGGGGCGGGCCGCCGCGCTCAACATCGTGCCGACCACCACCCACGCCACGCGGGCGGTGATGCAGGTGCTGCCGTCGCTGGCGGGAAAGCTGGAGGGCACCTCCACGCGGGTCCCGGTACCCGATGTTTCGATGTTCGATCTCACCGTCACGCTCGATCGACCTACCGAGCTCGCGGAAGCGCTCGAGGTGCTCACGGAGGCGGCGCAGTCACCCGAACTGCGAGGAATTCTGGACGTCCGGGAGGCGCCGCTGGTGAGCTCGGACCTGGTGGGCGTGACCCACTCGAGCGTGGTCGATGTCGGCGCGTGCGTGTCGAGTGGGCCGCTGCTGCGGATCGCAGGGTGGTACGACAATGAGAGCGGATACGCCGCGAGGTTGTTGGATCTTGCCGCGATGGTGGGGAGAAATTTGTGATGACCGTTCCAATGATCTGCGTGTTCGTGGCGTTTTTGCTGACCTACGCGGCGCATCTTCCGGGCCTGCTCGCCCGCGCCAAAGACCCCGAGGGGTTCAACAATCGTCAACCTCGCGCCCAGCAGGCGAAGCTGAGCGGTTGGGGGGCGCGCGCCGTCGCCGGGCACGCGAACGCCCATGAGGCCTTCGCGCCCTTCGCCGCAGCGGTTGTGGTGAATCACCTCGCCGGCGGCGATCTGCGGATCGCGTCGATCCTGTCCATCGGGTTCGTGGTGTGCCGCGCTGCCTACCACGCGGCCTACTTGCTCGACGTGGACTACCTGCGCACCTTGGTGTGGTTTCTCGGACTCGCCTGCGTCGTCGGGCTCTTTGTCCAGCCGCTGTAATTGGGTCGGTGGCCTGGTCACCCGGGGCCGATCCCTTAGCCTCCAATAAAAAAAGGCCGAGGTGCATCACCCCGGCCTCTTATCTGTGTCATCCGTGCGTCCTAGAGCCGGACGTAGTCGAACTCACCGGGCTTGCCGTCGATGCCGCGGGCGGGCGGGGCGATCCAGTTGGCGAACTTGCCCGGCGCGTAGCAGGGCTTCATGATCGAGTGGAGGTAGTCGTTGTCCTCGGGACGCAAGAGCCACTTGGGGTGGTTCTTCTCGAAGGTCTCCTTGTCGATCAGGGCACCCTCGGGCGTGAAGTAGTGGTCCGTGTAGAGGCCTTGGTGTCTGTGGAATCGACGGCTGGGGAGGGTGAGCACGGTGGAGCCGCCCTCCTCCTCGATGACGGAGTTCCACTTGCGCAGCGCGCGTTCGCAGTCGCGGATGTACTCGTCGCGCAGCACCTCGTTCATGGCGTTCCGCAGCGGGACCGACTTGTCGACCACCTCGCCGTTCTCCACAACTTTCATGTCGTAGGAGCCCTCGCGCGCGACGTGATCGTCGTACTTGTTCTCGCGGAAGCGACCCTTGAGGCCGGTGGCGAAGAAGTCGGCGGCGTTGGAGGAGATCTCGCCCCCGAAGAGGTCGAGGCTGTAGCTGTACCAATAGTTGATGGTGCGCTGGATGAGGTCGAAGTCGATGCCACCCTGCTTGCGCACGTCCCCATTGGGGTCTTGGCGCTCAAGCTGAGCTGTGCGCCGGATGATGCGACCCATGCCGGTCTGTCCAACGAACAGGTGGTGCGCCTCTTCAGTGAGCATGAACTCCGTGGAGCGCCCGAGGGGTTCGAAGCCCGACTCTTTCAGCGCGGCGAGCTGGTACTTACCGTCGCGGTCGGTGAACATCGTGAAGGCGAAGAAGCTCAGCCAGTGGTCACAGGGCTGGTTGAATGCGCCGAGGATCCGGGGCTTGTCGGGATCCCCAGAGCGACGGTTCAAGAGCTCCTCTGCCTCGTCTCGACCGTCACGGCCGAAGTATTTGTGCAGCAGGTAGACCATCGCCCACAGGTGCCGACCCTCCTCCACGTTCACCTGGAACAGGTTGCGCAGGTCGTAGAGGCTCGGGGCTGTGTGGCCGAGCAGACGCTGCTGTTCGACGCTCGCGGGTTCCGTGTCGGCTTGCGTGACGATGATTCGTCTCAAGGAGTTGCGGTGCTCGCCGGGCACTTCTTGCCACGAGGGGGCGCCAAGATCGTCGCCGCATCGGATGGTGCTGTCTTCTTCCTTGCGGGGCGTCAAAAAGATTCCCCACCGGTAGTCGGGCATCTTCACGTGGTCGTAATGCGCCCAGCCGTCGTTTCCGACGCTCACGGCAGTGCGCAGGTAGACGGGCTTGTCAGCGAAGTCGGTGGGTCCCATGTCGTTCCACCACTCGAGGTAGTTGGGGAGCCAGCGC
>CALKDV010000123.1 GCA_938084085.1 uncultured Nannocystaceae bacterium | reverse complement strand
CACATGTGCGCCGTGGGGGTGGGGGGGGCGCGGGAAGGGGTGGCGGCGTCCTCGCACACGGCTGTCGACGGCGTCGTCTTGAGCCGGGTCACTGGCGTGAACGTCGACCTAGGGGGTGCCGCCGTTGAGGGGGCGCAGGTCCGGCAATAAGGGCATCGACTCCGACGGGCTCTTTGGCTGCCATATTTGCATGACCTCCACAAAGCCTTCTTTTCGCACCTTGATCTCGTGCTTCTTTTGGTCTCCTAGGGGGACGTTGATGTAGCAGGGGGTCTGGCACTGCAGCACCCCGTCGAGCAGGACGCTGGCTCCTTTGACGTTGGTCTTCACGTAGGCGCGGTTGCTAGGAAGCTTTCGGACTTGGGCAGGCGCCTCTACGACTGGAGCGTCGTCTTCAACAAGGAAAGATTTCGCGCCGAGAACCAGGAAGAACACGAGGAAGAGGCCTGCGCCGACAGGGACGAGCCATGAGGAGATTGGGCGTTGCGGAGGCATCTCTCCGATGGTCGTCGGCCCTGTCGTGATGTGGAGTCGGCCGTCGCTGCTGGCTCGATTCCTCCCGGTGGTCTCCGAAGGGGGGGTGATGGGGGCCGCTGGACCGGTGTCGCCTTCTTGTTTGGCGCGGACGGCACCGATGCACTGACCGATCAGCTCTGCGAAGCGCCCGCAGGTTTGAATTCGTTTATTTCGATCTTTGCGCAGCGCCTTTTGAAGCAGCTCGATCGAGGGCCGCGAGCAGTGACGCGGGATCGGCAGCTTCGATCGCACATGCTTGAGCATCGTCGCCATGGGTGACTCCGCCGAGAACGGAGGCTTGCCCTCCAGCATCTCGAAGAGGATGCAGCCGAGGGAGTAGATGTCGGTGCGGTGATCGAGCGGCTGCCCGTTGCACTGCTCTGGCGACATATATTGAGGGGTTCCGAACACCTCACCCGCTTGTGTGAGTCGGGATGCGTCGAGTCCCCCCGCGATGCCAAAGTCGAGCACCTTCACGACCTTGGAGACACCCACGGTCTCGATGAAAATATTGTCGGGCTTCAGGTCGCGGTGAAAGATGCCGTGCTCGTGGGCCTCGCTCAGGCTCTCCGCGATCTGCCGCGCATATTGCAGCGCTTGCTTCTCGGGGACACGTCCACGCTCCATGAGGTCTGCGAGGCTCTCACCTTGCAGCAGTTCCATGACCATGTAGGGGCGGCCCGTCTCTGTCTCTCCGTGTTCGAACACGCGAATCGTGGAGGGATGTCGAAGCTGGGTGGTCACCTCCATCTCCCGACGGAATCGAGTGATGAACTTCCTGTCCGCGAGGGATTCGGACCGGACGAGCTTGATGGCGACGTTTCGATCCACTTGCCGATCGTAAGCTTCGTAGACGACGCCCATGCCGCCTTCGCCGATGACGCGCGTGACCTCGTAGCGCCCGTTGATGGTTCGGCCGACCTCGGCTTCGATCACCATCTCAATGCTGGAGCCGGAGACATCCGCGGGATGCTCGTGCGGTTCGGGAGGGGTGGGCACGCCTTTGACCTCCTGGGTCTTGACGGACGAGCGCGGTGTGGGCGGCTTGGACATTCGGAACTGCGCGGGGCGAAAGCCGCCGCCGCTGCTCCCGCATCTTACCTGGGGAGGGCGACTCCGCAAACTCTGCGAAGCATCCGTCGGTCGGTTTCTCGTAGCCTCAGACCGCGCCCCTCAGCCCCGGTCTCGTTTCGTGGGCATGCCCTCGCAGGCGCGCAGTTGACGCAATCAGCGCGGTGGACTCGCCGTGAACATGGGACCGCGTTGACGCTCCTCCCCATCGAGCGTAATTGGAGGGGCACCGTCTCCAAACGCGTGTTGAGCGTCGTTTCGTGGCGGACGGCGCGTCCTGAGTCGTTTCGCGCTACCACTGTCAACGACACTCGCTGCGTCTTTCGAGGGATTCCAGGTCCATGAACAAGCCCGTTGCTCCGCATCTTCAAGCTCCGTATCAGCCCACGCACCACGTCCGCATCGTGACGGCGGCGTCGTTATTTGACGGGCATGACGCCGCGATCAACGTGATGAGGCGGATTCTTCAGGCGACGGGAGCGGAGGTGATCCACCTCGGGCACAACCGCTCCGTGCAAGAGATTGTCGATTGCGCCATCCAAGAGGACGCGCAGGCGATTGCGCTGACGTCCTACCAAGGCGGGCACGTAGAGTACCTGAAGTTTATGGTGGATCTGCTGCGGGAGCGGGGCAGCATGACCAAGGTCTTCGCGGGCGGGGGAGGCACCATTCTCCCCACGGAGGTGGACGAGCTGCACGCCCACGGCGTCACCAAAATCTACACACCAGACGATGGGCGCACCATGGGCCTCCAAGGGATGATCAATCATCTGATGGAGTCCTCCGATTTCCCCACCACGGCGCCGGAGGCATTGCCTGGGCTTCTTGAACAGATCTCAACCCGAGATCCTCAAGTGCTGGGTCGACTGATCACCTTGGCGGAGACGCACCCGGAGATCGGAGAGGAGATTCGCGGGCACACCACGGCGCTCACCGAGGGGAAGGTCGTCCCCGTGCTCGGCATTACGGGGACGGGCGGGGCCGGAAAATCGTCGCTGGTCGACGAGCTTGTGCGGCGCTACCTGCTCGATTTTCCCGACAAGACACTCGCGGTGATCTCCGTGGATCCGTCGAAACGCAAATCAGGAGGGGCGCTCCTCGGTGACCGGATTCGAATGAACTCGGTGGACGATTCACGGGTCTACATGCGGTCGCTCGCAACCCGGCAGTCGAATCTCGCGTTGTCTCGCTACGTACAGGAGTCCATCGACATTTGCCGGGCGGCGGGCTTTCATCTCG
>CALKDV010000122.1 GCA_938084085.1 uncultured Nannocystaceae bacterium | reverse complement strand
TCCTTGATGAGGGCGTTCAGCTGCTCTTCGAGGAGCTGCTTGGCCCGGCGAATCCTCCCACGGACCGTCCCCTCGGGAATCTCAAAGATCGTCGCAAGCTCTGGTGCCGTGAGCGACTCCCAGTAATACAGCTCAAGGAGGGCTTGGTGATCCATGGGGAGCTGCCGGAGAGCCTGCAGCAGCACTTGGTGCTCCCGCTTTCCCGCCACGATCGCCGACGGAGTAGGGGCGAAATCAGCAACAGACTGCTGGAGCGGATCGTATCGCTCTCTGTTTTGGCGCTTGTTTCGGTAGTGCCGGCGGAGGATGTTCCGGGCGACGCCAAACAGGAATCCGCGAAATGATCCCTGCCCACGAAAGTTGTCAGCGCTCTCGACGATGGCGAGGAAGGTGGACTGAACGAGGTCTTCGACGTCGGAGTTCGACTTGTTCGCGAAGAACCGGCAGATCGAATCGAAGTGGCGATTAAACAAATCGCTTCCTGCGCTCTGATCGCCGCCTCGCCAGGCGTCGAGTAAGTCGAAGTCCTCTCGCACGCCTGAAATGGTAGCAGTTAGCACTGATTACTGCGATGCTTGGGCCATCGCGGTATGACGGACTCGAGTGACAAGCCTGGAAACAGTCGCGCGGCGGAGACGTCGTCGATTGCCTCCGAGGATGAGGTCGCATCGAGGACTCCGCACGAGACGGTCCGCCGTTCGTTGAACGAGTCGACACGCTTCGACGCCGGCCCGGTCGTGGCTGCCCTCGACGCCAAGAAGATGCGCGCCTCCATCGGCACGCGGCTGTTTGGTGCCAGCGCAGATCCCGTGCGCTTTGGTCGCTACACCATTTTGAAGCGCCTCGGGGCGGGGGCGATGGGGGTGGTCTACGCGGCGTTCGATCCGCAGCTCGATCTAAAAGTGGCCCTGAAGATTCTTAAGGATTCGCTGTCGGGATCCCAGGAGAAGGGGCGGCTGTTGAAGGAGGCGCAGGCGCTGGCCAAGCTGAGTCATCCGAACGTGGTCCAGGTGTTTGAAGCGGGCGAGCACGAGGGGCAGGTCTATATCGCGATGGAGTTTGTTGAGGGGACGACCCTCCGGGAGTGGAGTCCCGACGCCCCACGAGGGGAGGTGTTCGAGGTCTTTATTGAGGCCGCGCGAGGCCTGAGCGCCGCCCATGGGAAGGGCCTGGTGCATCGTGACTTTAAGCCCGACAACGTGATGGTGTCTGAGGATGGTCGCGCGCGAGTGCTCGATTTTGGGTTGGCGCGCGGCATGGAGGCTGTCGGCGATCCGACTCAGGAGGGGCGAGGAGTGAGCGCGGCTCGTTCGGTCGGCGGGGTTCACGGGGGGGAGCCTTCGCGCTCCGCGGTGTTGACGGGGAGCGCCGCGGGGACGCCCGCCTATATGGCGCCCGAGCAATTCCAACTCAAACCCTTGACGGAGGCGACCGATCAGTTCGCCTTCTGCGTGACGATGTGGGAGCGGCTCGTGGGAGAGCGGCCGTTCAAGGGAGACAGCCTCCTCAGCTTAGAGACGGCGGTGAGCGAAGGGACGATCCAAGAGGGCGGGGCGCGAGACGGCATGTCACTCGTGATGCGTCGTGTGCTGCGTCGCGGGCTGGCGACCGAGGCGCAGGATCGATGGCCGTCCATGGCTTCTCTGATTGAGGAGCTAGAGCGAGTGCAGGCGCGTCCGAGAAAGCTTCGTCGGGTAGCGCTCGGCGTCGCGGTGACGGCGGGGCTGGTGGTGTTTGGGGCGCGGGTATTTGGGGCGCCCGCGGTGGACCCGTGTGCCTACGTTAAGGAGGAGGCTGCGGCGCTTTGGAGCGAGGAGGTGCAACGTGACGTCGGCGCGAGGTTTGCGAGCTCGAGCCTGCCCTTCGCGGCAGACGCGTGGTCGACGATTCGCGGAGAACTCGAGGTCTACGCGTCACGGTGGGAGACAGCGCAGACGTCGGCGTGCAGACGCAGCAATGACGTTGACATGAGAGAGCGAGAGCTAGGGCTTCGCCAGTCCTTATGCCTCGCGCAGCGCAAGACCTCGCTCGAGGAGGTCGCAAAGACGCTCCGCATGGCGGACGATGCGTTGATCGAGCGTGCGACGGACGCGGTTCATCGACTCCCCGATCTCTCCGTTTGTCAGGACTCCGTGGGGCTCGGGGCGTGGTCACCCCCGGATTCGGAGTCGCAGCGTCTCGAACTTCAGGATTTGAATACGGCGCTGGCCCGGGCGGAGAGCGCGTTGACCTTTTATCGATATGAAGAGGGGGCGGCGCTCATCGGCGAGGTGCTCGAGGCGATCAAAGCGGTCGGGCACGAGCCCACCTTGGCGCGTGCGCACCTCCTGTATGGGAGGATTTATCGCCGGCTGCGGCAGCCAGACAAGGCGGTGGAGAGCCTACAAAAAGCGCGTAGGCTGGGCGATCGATTGGGTGATGACTTCCTCCGCGCGCGAGCCCTCGTAGAGCTCGTGCGGGTCGTGGGCTACGACCTCGCCAACTTTGAAGAGGGGTTGGAATTGGCGGACGACGCGAGCGCCGCGATCGATCGCGTCGGAGGGAACCCCTTGTTGACCGCGGATCTCGAGAACTACCGTGGCAGCCTCTACCGGCGCAAAGGTGCGCTGGCAGAGGCGCGCCAGCACCACGCGAGGGCCATGGAGATTTTTTCCAAGAGGCTCGGCGAGGGTCATCCTGAGACGGTGGCTACCTTACGCAACTTGGGGATTGTCGCCGCGACTCAAAATGATTTTGAGATCGCGGGTGACGCGTTTGAGCGATCGCTGGAGACCGTGCGTACCCGGGTCGGGGACAACCATCCTGCGGTGGCACGTGAGCTGTCGATGATGGGAAATCTGGACCTGCTGCGGGCACGGACGGTCGCTGGCGAGGAGCGCCGCGAACTGGCGGATCAGGCACGCTCTCGCTTTGAGCGGGTGATTGAGATCCAATCACGGGTCTACGGCGCCGACGACCTCCGGCTCGATGACGCCTTTCATAATCTGGGGCTCGCCTGGATCCTCGGGACGAATTTTGAAGCCGGTCGGCAGGCGCTGTCACGGGCGCTCGAACTGACGAGCCAGCGGCTCCGTGAGGATCACCCGGACGTCATCGAGACGAAGGCGGAACTCGGAGACTGCCTGGTGAAGCTCGGGCGCCTTGAGGAGGGCGAGGTGCTCCTCACGGAGGTCCTGCGGTCGCGGGAGGCAGCGGGGGTCACGGGGCGCAGCATCGGGGGGGTGCGCCTCTCGTTGGCAGAGCGGTTCTTGAACGATGAGCCGCGACGCTCGCGGGAGCTGCTCGGCACCGCGCTCGCCGACTTTGGGCCTATCGACAAGCTGCAGGTCCTGGATAAAGAACGCATCCGCGCGCTCGCTCAGGCGTTGGACGCGCCGCTCGAGCCGTGAAGGAAGGACGCCGCGCGCCTCGCC
>CALKDV010000121.1 GCA_938084085.1 uncultured Nannocystaceae bacterium | reverse complement strand
GGGAAGGTCGACCGCTATGTGGATCGGACCTACCACCCAGAGCGATTGAAACAGCCCCTGGTCCGGGTGGGACCGAAGGGGAGCGGCGAGTTCAAGCCGGTCGATTGGGAGACGGCGATCGCGCTGGTCGCGACGCGGCTGACGGAGGTCATCGACGCGCACGGGGCCCAGGCGGTGCTTCCATTCTCGTATTCGGGGACGCTGGGTGTCCTCCAGGGCGAGGGCATGGCGGGCAGATTTTTTCACGCGCTCGGGGCGAGTCAGCTAGCGCGGACGATCTGTGCGGAGGCGGGGAGTTGGGGCCTGCGCTACACCTGCGGCACCACGTCGAGTGTCGACCCCATGGACGCCGAGTTCTCGGAACTCATCGTGCTTTGGGGG
The DNA here is from genome assembly GCA_938084085.1 of uncultured Nannocystaceae bacterium. Taxonomy (GTDB): domain Bacteria; phylum Myxococcota_A; class Polyangia; order Nannocystales; family Nannocystaceae; genus JAAZXR01. Next base: position 2,211 of record CALKDV010000121.1, on the reverse strand, counting down.
ACCAACACCCTCTCGTCCAACCTTCACTTTTGGCCGGTGGTCTTGAGGGCCAAGAAGCGCGGCGCGAGGGTGATCGTGATCGATCCGGTGGAGACGAAGACCGCCAAGGCGGCCGACCAGTGGATCCGGATTCGTCCGGGGACGGACGCGGCGCTCGCGTTGGCGATGATGCATGTGCTCATCACCGAATCGTTGGTCGATGATGACTTTATCCGCGAGGGCACCGTAGGATTTGAGGAGCTCTCGGCGGAGGCCAAGTCGTGGACGCCGGGGCGAGCGGCGGAGGTGACCGGCATCCCATCGGCGGAGATCGTGGCTCTTGCCCGGTCATTCGCCGCTGCGAATCCAGCCCTGGTGCGGATCAACTATGGGATGCAGCGACACCGAGGCGGCGGGATGGCCGTCCGGACGATCGCGTGCCTGCCGGCGCTCACGGGGCATTGGCGGCGCCGTGGTGGGGGCGTGTTGCTGAGCACCTCCGCTGCGTTTGAGCTTGAATCTCACTCCCTGCGGCGGCCGGATCTCATGCCAAATCCGCAGCCCCGCACGGTGAATATGATTCGGCTTGGAGACGCGCTGGCGGGGGATGAGACCTCGCTGCGGCGCGCGCTGTACCGGCCGCGGCCGACGGACCCAGAGCTCGCGACGCCGGGACCTTTGATCAAGGCGTTGTTCGTCTACAACTCAAACCCTGCGGCGTCCAACCCGGATCTGGGGAAAGTGCGTGCCGGCCTCGCCAACGAGGATCTCTTCACCGTCGTGCTCGAGCACTTTCAGACAGACACGGCAGACTACGCAGATGTGGTGTTGCCGGCGACGACCCAGTTTGAGCACTGGGACCTGCACGCCTCGTACGGTCATATGTACCTGTCGCTCAACCGTCCGGCCATCGCGCCAGTGGGGCAGGCCTTGTCCAACGCAGAGATTTTTCGTCGACTCGGGAGGCGGATGAACCTCGATGCGTCGCTGTTTTCCACGGGCGACGAAGCGATGCTCAAGGCGTATCTGAGCGCGCAGACATCGTCGGCGCTCGCGTCGATCTCGTGGGAGCGGCTGATGGAGGAAGGGTTTTCGCGTCTGGATGTCCCCACGCCGTTCATGCCATTCGCCGAGGGTGACTTTCCTACACCTTCCGGGCGTTGCGAACTCTACTCCGAGACGATGAAGACAGATGGGTACTCGCCGACTCCAGAATTTATCGCGCCGGCGTGGATGGATGAACTCACCGAGGACGCGCTGGTTTGTGTCTCGCCGCCCGCGCACCTTTTCTTAAACTCTACGTTTGTGAACGTGGATCGTCTGCGCGCGAAGACGAGCGCTCCTCATGCGTTGATGAATCCGACGGATGCGGCCCGACGTAGCTTAAGAGACGAGGAGGAGGTTGAGGTGATCGGCAGTGGCGGGCGAGTGCGCATGACGCTGCGTGTGCGAGACGCCATCGTCCCCGGGACCATCTGCATCGAGGGCATTCACTGGCCAAAGCTCACTGCGGGGGGCCGCGGGGTGAATGAGCTGACCCTACAGCGCGAGACCGACTTCGGCGGGGGCGCGACGTTCTACGACGTCACCGTGCGGGTACAACGCGCGGACGACGGCTAGCTGCCCGCGGGTTGGCGGAGGTCGGAGAGCTCCTCGTCCTCATCCTCGATCCCGAGGGTTCGCGCGGTGGGGGAGCGCGGCACCTTCGTGGGTTCGGGGGAGGTTTTGAGCCATCTGTCCGCGCCGATCCGGCTTACGCCAAACCAGTAGTGCTCATTTTTGAAGTGGTGCAAGCGATGCATCTTCCAGAGAGTCCGCATCCACTGGCTTTGAGGTCGGTAGCTGGTGTGGATCAGAAAATGAATCCACTCGTACACGAGGGCGAGCGACGCGGCGGTCACGACCACTGTCCACATGCCCGCCGCCGTAGGGAAAAGCAGCCACGCGCCGCCGAGGACCACGCCAAAGCCGCTGAATACGCTCTTCACCGGCATCACCGTGTATCGCAGGTCCCAGGGGTCGCGGTGGTGGGCTCGATGCATCTGGGCGGCGTGGTAGTCGAGCGTTCGCCCGAGGACCTGCTTGGGTTTCGCGTGGAGGATGAACACGTGGATGAGCCACTCGGTGAGGGGCTGGGCCACGATCAGCGCCGCGAAGATCGCGAGGTCTGGCCATCCGAGGGGCCCCGCGCGCAGTCGCATGATGAGGCTCCCCACGAGCGTCGCGAGGATG
>CALKDV010000120.1 GCA_938084085.1 uncultured Nannocystaceae bacterium | reverse complement strand
CCAGGAGATTTTACGGGAAGCGGTCATGGAGTCTCCAGTGGAGGCACTGTACGTCATTTGAGGCCCACTCGCCCACAAAGACGCGCAAGAAAGTGGGACAGAGCGTATCGCCAGGATTCGCACGAGCGCGCCGTGCCGGCGACGAGGGGGGCGATTGCGGCTACCCTCCGGGCGCGTGAGCACGCCACACATGAACCGCAGCCAGGGGGGGGTGGGCGCGACGATCTCGACTCGAGCCACGCGGACGGTGCGGGAGGCGTGGCGCGACAACCCCATGTGGAGACGGCTGTACCTGGCTCGGACCGCGAGTCTCATCGGGAACTGGCTCAACACCCTGGCGATCGTTCACCTGATTGGAGCCAGCACCCACGTGGGGGCGCTGGCGTACGCGGCGGTCTTTGTCATCAAGCAACTCCCGACCGTGCTGCTCGGTCCCCCGGCCGGCGTGGTCGCGGATCGGTTCTCCCGCCGTACGGTGATGCTGACGTGCGACGTGGTGTGCGCCTTGTTGGCGCTGAGTTTTTTGGGACTCTCCCCGGGGGAGGATGGCCAGTGGGTCTACGTGCTGGCGGCGTTGCAGATCGGAGTCACCACTTTCTTCGAACCCGCGCGTCAAGCGGCCACCCCCGATCTCGTGGCGCCCCGCGACTTGGTCGCGGCCAACACCCTGGCTTCGGCGACATGGTCCGTGACCTTCGCCGTGGGGACCATGGGGGGCGGCGTCGTGTTGGCCTTCGTTGGCTGGCGCGCTGCGATGGTGCTCGACGCAGTGTCCTACGCAATTTCAGCGGCGTTGATTCTCAGGATCCGTCTGCCGCCCCCTGGAGCTCTGGCAGGCCGTACCGTGGCAGGGCGAGATGCGCTGGGCCTCGATTCTCTTCGCGAGGCGTGGCAGTACCTGCGCGCGCATCGGAGAGTCGCGCACATGCTGGCCGCCAAGGGGGTGTGGGCGACGTTTGGCGCCGTGAGTCTCTTTTTGACGTTGCTCGGTATCGATGAGCGGTTCGCGGTGGGAGGAAGCGAGGATCTCGGCATCGCGACCTTGTGGACCGCGCGTGCGCTGGGCACGGGCTTGGGGCCGGTGCTGGTGCGGTTGTATACGGGCGAATCGCTCTTTCGGCTGCGTCGCAGCGTCACGTGGGGCTTCGTGCTGACCATGGCCGGCTACGGGCTGCTCCCCTTCGCCAACGACCCATGGACGGCGGTCCCGCTTGTCGTGATGGCACACCTTGGGGGCGCGATCGTGTGGGTGATGTCCACGGTGGTGTTGCAGCTGACGGTGGACGCGCACGTCCGTGGTCGACTGTTTGCGGCGGAGCTGGCCCTGCTCATGCTCATGAGCTCGGTCACCACGGTGGCGTGGGCGGCCTATATGGACCTGCTCGGACATACGCTCGGCGAGGCGATCTGGGGGTCGGTGGCGCTGCTGCTCGTGGCGTGGCTCGCCTGGTGCGCCGCAGGGGTTCGAGCGCGTCGTGTAGCGCCGTGAGCATGTCACCACAGCGGTCTTGCCCTCCCGCGTTGAGTCAGTGGATCACGGGCGGACCGGGCTCATCCCACGAGTCGTCGTCGTCGTCATCGTCGGGGAGCTCGTCGTCGTAGGACGTGCCCATCGGACCGCGACCTGACAACACCAACAAGAGGGCGGCCGCGCTCGCGAGCCACAACAACACCACAAGTCCGACCCAGATGGGCGCGATGCCCTCTTGGATCATGGTCGCGGGCTGGGCCACGAAGGGGAGCGCAGCCAAGGCCGGCGACGCCGTGTTGGCGCCAACGAGGACGACCGTGAAGAGCGTGAGCAGGGCGTTGCCCCCCGCCAAGAACATCCCGGTGATCATGGTGCGCAGCAGGGACTGGGGGGTCCGCCCGCGGAGAAGGATGACCGCGAGGATGACCTCGCAGGTGAGCGCCGCTTGAACGAGGGTGGGGGCGAGCAGCCGCGTGGAGGCTCGAGCGGCGAGCGCCTCTGGCAACTCGTCGGCGCCTGGGATGAAGAGGACCGCGCTTAGGCTCACGCCGGAGAGGACGACCGCAGCGATCCCGGTGCCCCACCCGAAGGAACGGCGGACGGCCTTCGCGCTCGGACGGACTCCGGCGAGGGCGGGGCGGCGCGTGCTCGCCAGGGCGACGGAGGCGATCACGAGCGCGAGGCAGAGGTCAATGAAGAAGACCGCGAGTCCCGTGTCCTCAAGACTCCAGTCCCATCGGGCGCCGTGCTCCCAAAGCCACAGCAGACTCCCGAGGGTCACGGTCACGACGACACCGAGGGCCTCGGGGCGGGTGAGGGTAGGCGCGTCGTTGCTCTCCAGTTTTCGCGCCCACACGCGCTGTGAGAGCCACACGGCGCCACCGGCGATCGTCACCATAAACAGCGAGACGGCGACCGTCGCCCAACTCGTCACGGGGAGTTCGAAGTGATCGGAGAGGTGGAGGGGGAGCCCCGAGGTCAAAATGCCGCCGAGCCCCATCGCTCCGGGTCCAAACATGCTCCAGGAGGCGGTGGACGTCCCAAGCCCGATCAAGCCGGCGACCCCACCGAGCAGCGACAAGGAACCGACCGCCACGGCGAGCAGGGAGGGGTTCTTGCGGCGGCCGTGGGATTGGCCGATGACGAGGGCCATGGAGAGCCCAACGAGCAGTCCACATCCAAGCCCTGGAACTGTGGCGCCGACGAATCCACCGAACCCAATGCAGGTCCAGGCGACGGCGCAGAGCGCGAGACTCAAGAGGCCGCCCCCGAGAGGGAAGAGGTTGCTCGCTACGGCGATGGCGGCGGCGAGTTCGCGCGCGGAGAGCCCTGTCATCCGAAGATTGGGGAAGGTGCCCATCTCCCGCTCGGTCGCCGTGCGGTAGGTGGCGGCGGCGGGTGTCGCGACGGTGAGCAGCAACCACGCGGCCATCCAGCAGAGCCCGCCGAAGAAGAACAAGAAGGAGCGGACGGGTGTCGGGGTCAGATACAGCCACGGGGCGTGGGGGAGCGGCAACGCCGACAGCTGCAGCGGCGCTCGGGCGGGCGGGGTGTCGAGAAACTCCGGCTCTACGTGCGCCTCACCGAGGGGGTGGCAGTCGTCGTACCACGCGTCCGCTCGCGTCAGCGCCTGGTACAGCGAAGTCCCATCGCCGCGTATCAGCTCTGCGAGCAGCGGCGAGGCGGGCGCGCCCTCGCCGGCCTCGATCCAGTCGAGTATCTCCCGGCAGGTGGTGTCGACTGAGTCGCAGCTTGAGGTGGCGAGCAGTCGCTCGGTGAGCGTGCCGCGCTCGATCCCCGCGGCAAGAATTGGCGGGGTGTCCGCCTCGCGGCTCATCAACGCGCGGAGGGTTTGACGGGCCTCGGCGAAGGGCGAGGAGGCGTCCGGCTGCTGCTGTAACGGGGCGAGCACCGCGTGGGTGCCATAGGCATCGTGGGTGGCAGCGGTCGACAGCGCGGGCACCTCCAATGACGGTGTCGCCATCTCCACGCCGGGCGCGTCGCCGTTGGCGTGGGTGGAAACGGTCGCTGCGTATTCGAGCCGTAGACGAAGATCGTCGAGCACGGCCCGTCGAGCCTCAGCGAGGGCTTTGTAAGATCGTTGGGCCGCGGCGTGTTCGTCCTCGTTGAATCGCATCGCGTGGCGCGCGTGGGGCGTGGGTCGAGCCTCGATGCCCAGGTCGAACCGCAGCCTCGCCGCGGTGGACGCGGATGACATGCCCAGCGACGCAGCGAGGGAGACGAACAGCGCGAGCACGACAAACAAGCCGGTGGCGGCCGAACGAACGGAGGTTCGGAGGTCTTTGCGTGCGAACGGAGCGATCCTGCGCCAGAGGGAGCCGAGACCCGCGGAGCGCGCGCAGCTGTGAGCAGGAGGGCTTTTGGGGTGGGGATGCATCGCCATGGTTCAAACCGCGCGGGGACAGGGCCATCGTCGTACCCTGGGGGGGTACAGGCTAGGACGCACGAACCTCCACAGTGTTCCACACAATTCGGGCGTTTTCATCTCCCGGCACCGCTTGTCGGTGGAGCGCCGCGCCGGGGTGCGCCTCGGTCGCTTCGGGGCTCGTGCTCAAGGACGCCTCGCGGGAGGCTTTTGTCCGCGAGGTGGGGCCTGTATGCTGCCGTCCGTGAACACCACGTTGGAAGAAATGCAGCGCTCGTTGGGGCTCCCAGAGGCGGTCGCCCGCGAACTCCATCGGTGGCGCACGGAGTCGAGGTATGTCGATGTTCGCGATGAGCTTGAACGCCTGGTCGCCGCCGCTGCCAAGGGGGACACCGCGGCGCGAGAGGAGCTGGTAGATGGCTTCAGTTCGGTGTTGCCTATCGGGACGGGGGGACGTCGCGGGCCGTGTGGTGTCGGCCCCAACCGCGTCTCGGTGTTGCTGGTGCGAGAGACGGTCGAGGCGTTGGTGCAAGTCATCGAGGCGGAGGGGGCCGCGCCCAAG
>CALKDV010000119.1 GCA_938084085.1 uncultured Nannocystaceae bacterium | reverse complement strand
CGGCTCGCGTGGATGAGCTGCTCCACGCCATCGAGCAGCTCGTGACATTGATCGGACCCTCGATGGCCGAGAAGGACCCCGCGCGCAAAGCAAAGATGCGGCGTGAGGTGGGCGAAGAGGGGCTGCCAACGTTCTTGCGGCTCCTCGAACGGCGGATCGAGAGCTTCGGGCCAGGACCGTGGGCGGTGGGATCGCAGATGACCGTGGCAGACATCGCCTTGTGGCGCGCCCTCGATTGGCTCGTTGGAGGAATCCTCGACGGTATCCCTACCAACCTCCTGGAGGAGACCCCCCGGCTACGCGTGCTCGTGCAGCAGGTGGCAGCGATCCCCAAAATCCGGGCGTGGATGGACGAAAAGTACGGCGCGCGCTCGTGAGAGAGCCCGAGGACTGCCCAGCCAGCGCTCAGTTTTGACTGTGGAGGATGCCCAGCGCCTCGAAGCCACATCGCTTCGCCACGTCCATGGCCCCCACCAATGACTCATGACGGGAGCTCTTGTCGGCCCGAATATTTACGGCCACCCGCCCCTCTTCACGCGCCTTGCAAAGTCGCAGTTCGAGCTCCCGGAAGTCCACGAGCACCCGATCGATCTCGACGCGGCCATCCTCCGAGATGCTCACGAGCACCGACTGCTTTTGTTCTCGCTTCTCGGCGTTTTTTGCCTGTGCGAGTTCCACGTCAAGTGACGAGAAATCCTGGAACGTCGCGGTCAGCAAGAAGAAGATGAGCAGCTGAAACGTGATGTCAATGAGCGGCGTCATCTCGATGGTCGCCTCCGACCGACGACGACGCCGGCCGCCTCGGGCGTGCTGCAAGATGCCCATACCTACGCGCTCTCCGTCTCACCCGCGTCTCGCGCGTCGCGTCCCGGATCGGACGATGAGTGATTGGAGTCTCCGCCACTGTCGCGAGCCACGCCGTTGCGGCGGGTCTCCTCCAGCAAGTCTACCAAGCCCATGGCGTCCTCCTCCATCAGCACGATCAGCCGGTCATTGCGCCCCTGAAGATACTTGTAGAGGACGAGAGTGGGGATCGCGACAAACAACCCGAACGCCGTGGTGATCAACGCCGTCCAAATACCCGTGGCGAACACGTCCGGCGTAGCGGCGCCGTCAGCGTAGGCGTCCACGAAGCGTTGGAACACCTGAATCATGCCCCACACCGTGCCGAGCAGCCCGAGCAACGGCGTCACCGAAGCCACGGTCCCCACGATCTCGACGTGGCGATCGAGGTGCGCGACTTCCCGACCTCCGACCTCTTCTACCGACTCTTTGATCTCTGCCCGCGTGGCCCCTCGAGCGCTGGTCCGCAGCGCCGCGGCCATCATCAACGCAACCGAGGCTCCATTCTCCTCACACAGCAGCTGGGCCCCCCGCGTCTCGCCCCGCGCCGCCATGCCGCGAATACGATCCACGAAGGCCCGAGGCAGCACCCGCTGAGGGGCGAGCGTGTACATCCGCTCGAGGAAAAAAAACAGCCCCACGACGGAGGCCATCAAGATGACCCACATCAACGGGCCCCCTTGTTCGAAGAGGCTCAGCAAGTCCGCCGGATTTTGCGCATTCATGATGGGAGACAGAGGATCCGCATTTCATCCCCAGTGCGCAAGATAGGCGTCTAGGAGCCTTCCAACGCCGCGCTGGATTGGCTCTACCGATTAGGCTTGACGTGGCTCGGCGGACGCTGCTATTCACGGCGTCCGCGCCAGAGAGGGCGGACACCACAATTGGGGGCTTAGCTCAGCTGGGAGAGCGTCGCGCTGGCAGCGCGAAGGTCAAGGGTTCGAGCCCCTTAGCCTCCACCCACGACGACCATGTTCGCAGTTCGCGACCATGGTCGTCCTTAATTGTCGTCACCGGCGCACCCTGCCTTGGTTTGCCGCGAGACGATTCCCCTTAAAAGCCGGAATTCTTGGGATTCCGTGGGTGACGACGCCCGGCCGCATAACGTAGCATCGCTGCATGACGGGTCACGGGGACGACTCCGACGCCGACCTTGAGGGGGCGGCTGCGGACAATCAAGGGGCGGAGCCAATGGAGGACGAGGGCGCTCCCAAGACGCGCGGTACGATGATCGCGATGGGGGCGGCGCCTCCTGCGTCACCGCCCCCCGCGGACGCGCCGGCGTCACCGGCGGAATCCTCCGAGCCCACCGACTCCCCGCGACGTCCCAGCGCCAGCGCAGGCTTCGTGCCCCGCAGAGCGTTCCCTCCGGCCGCCCCCAAGGGCCGTCGCGAGCGCACACCGCCCGCAGGCCACCCGATGCGCGAAACCCCGGGTCACTTCCCGAACGCGGATTTTTCACTGCAGTCTACGGACGGCGACGCCGCCATCCAGCGCGGTCCGCTCCTTGGAGACACCGGACCGTTCCCCGAGGCGCGCCGCGGCGCGGAGACCCCAGTGTCCGGGCCGACCCCCGTGTCCGCCCCGACCGAGCCCGCCGAGGAGACCATGGGAGACGACTCCATGGACATCACCGCCCCGCACCATCCCGTGTCTAGCGAAAAGCTAGGGAAGGTACCGCTGGCCGAGCAGGACGAGGAGGCGCGCGGCGACCAAGAACAGCCCCCCTCACAAGAGCCCCACGCGACCGCCAGCGGCGCGACAAACCACGAGCCACGGCGCGAGGAGACAGAGCGACGTGCTCCTTCGGAAGAGGCTCCCGAGCAGCTCGCCGACACCGAGAACGGTCAAGGAGCGAGCGCGTCCCAAGATCCAGACACCCGCGATGGCCGGCCATCCTCCCTCTCGCTCATTCTTGTCGCCGTGGTCGTGATCGCCGTGACCTACACCCTAGGCTCGTCGTACTTCACACCCGACCCTCCCGGGAGCGATGCCCTCGCCGCGAACCGCGTGAAGACTTCCGAGGCAAACGACAGCCTGGCCACTCCGGTGGAGGCCAGGAAGCGTGAAGACGCGAAGCGAGGGACACCTTCGGGCCCCTCGAAGGCCACCGTGAAACCGCAGCCCACGCCCCCCGAGGACGCTGCGCCCGTCGCGGATCCAGAAACGGGCGCCGAGGAACCATCGGACACAGAGCTCACGCTCGCAGTGCCCGCCACAGACTCCACCACCGCCGCTGCGGAAGCCCCTAACGCCGCGGATGAACCAGCACCCGAGCCGACGGCTGAGCCCGCACCCGAGCCGACGACGGCCGCCTCTGCGCCCGGGGACGAGCCGCTCGCGCGCGCCACGTCACTCCTGTCCTCCGACCCTCGGCGAGCGTTCGAGCTCGCGGCCGCGCTCACCGATGGAGACGCTCGGCAAGCCGCCCTTGAGGTTCAAACCCTGGCCGCGTGTCAATTTGATGATGGCATGGTCGCTCGCAAGGCGTTTGGAGGGCTGCGAGGCACAGAGCGGCGCGTACGCGTATTCGGTCAATGCCTCAACGAGCACAAGATCAACCTTCGCTACACCGAGCATGACTACCACTACCGAGAGTTGATTCGGATGAGCCAGCGCGCCCTCGACGAGGACAAGTTCGAGGCCGCGTACGACCTCGCGCGCACCTCTTTCTCTCAGCGTCGGAGCGCAGAGGCGGGAGTGTTACTCGGAAAACTCAACTGCGCCCTCAACCGCAAGCCACGCGCCGAGGTCATCGCCATCAAGTCCCGCAAGGACAGCCGTGAGGCCATCGTTGCGTACTGCGCAACCCGAGGCATCACCCTCGACACCACGCCCCCCGCCGATCCCTGATCGGCGGGCCACAACCTCACGGCGGAGCCGAGCCGACACAAAGTGGCGGGCGCTCCACGTCCCACTTCACGATCTCTTCGAGCTGCCCGGCCAATCGCAGCAGCGTAGCCTCGTCTCCAAATCGCCCTACAAAGTGTGCGCCCACGGGGAGGCCCTCCGGGCTTCGATGCACCGGGACGCTGATGGCAGGCTGGCCCGTCATATTAAATGGTTGGGTGTTGGGGGTCGCCGCGAGTGGCGCCTTCGCCATCTCGTTTAACGCGACATTGAGCAGCGACCGAAGCCCGACCCCCGCCAGGAGCCTCGCGAGCACGCTCTCGGCCCACGAGGGGGCCAGCTCGCCGACCCGCACGGGCGGACGAGCCACCGTCGAGGTCAAGAGCACATCAAAATCCCCAAAGAACCGCCCCATGGCGCGTCCAAAGGCGTGCACGCGCTCCACCTCCCCCATATAGTCCGCCGCAGACATGGCGCGCCCGATGGCTGCGAACAACCGCGTGGCGGGCTCGAGGTCGTCTCCTCGCGCCCTCCGCCCGGCCGATCGCTCCGCGGCAGCTACCCTCGCGGCCGTGCCTGCCGCGACGATCCGCAGATAGGCGAGGGAGAGCGTCGGCGCGTCGATGGGCACCTCCACATCGAACACCTCATGGCCGAGCTCCGCGCACATCGACGCGCCACGCTCCACCGCCTCCGTACACGCGGGGTCCATGGTGTTCCCGAGGAGCGCCCCGCGATACACCCCCACCCGCAACGCTCGGGGCGCCGCGGCCAAACTCGCCATGAAGGTCTCCGCGGGCGGGGCGACGTGGTAAGGCGCCCCCACGTCCACCCCGTGCACCTGATCGAGAATCGCCGCGCAGTCGCGGACCGTTCGGGTCAACACATGCTCCGAGACAAAGCCCCCCCACCCCTCACCGCGCACGGGCCCCGCCGGAGTGCGCGCGCGCGTGGGCTTGAGCCCCACGAGCCCGCAGTGACTCGCAGGGATTCGAATGGAGCCCCCGCCGTCCCCTCCGTGGGCCACGGGGACCATCCGTGCCGCGACCGCCGCCGCCGCGCCGCCGCTCGACCCGCCTGGGGTGTGGTCGAGGGACCAGGGGTTCCTCGCCGGCCCGCGCAGCGCGGACTCCGTAATCCCCATGAGGCCAAACTCCGGCGTGTTCGTGCGTCCCAGGGTCATCAGACCCGCGCGATGAAAGCGTGCCACAAGCTCCGCGTCGTGATCCGCCACGGCGCCCTCGAGCAGGCGTGAACTCCCCGTGCACGGCTGTCCGCGATGCTCCGCGCCCAAATCTTTGAGCAAGAATGGCACCCCAAAAAAGGGAGCGGCCGTCCCGCGATGCTCCCCGAGCATCGCGTGCGCGCGCTCAACATCCAGATGGACCACCGCGTTGAGTTGGGGGTTGAGCGCCTCGATCCCTCGCGCGGCAGCGTCGAGCACCTCCGACGCCTGCACCGATTTATTCGCGATCAGCCTCGCCGTCTCGACCGCGTCCCAGGTGGCATATTCATGGGCGGCGATCATGCACGAAGTATAGACGAATCATCTGCCGTCGTACGCCTTGATCTCGGCGAGTTGGGTGCGGAGCTTGGAGGGATCCGAGGTCGGCGCCTGGCAGATACCTCGTTCACAAACGTACGCCGTCGGTTTTCCCTCCCGGGTGCGCTTCCCCTCCACCGCCGGGATGACCTTCGCGATCCGAGCTTCGTCGCTCTCGCGCCAGCGCACCAGCACCCGATTAGGGAGGAAGGTCTCTCGCACGACCTCCTCCAGGGCCGCCCGCGCCTCCTCCTCGCCCACCACAAACACCTCGAAGGCCCGATCGGTTCGAAAGTCCAAGGAAGACAACAGCGCCGGGACAGCCGCGCTCCTGCGCAGCAGCGCCGTCGACTGCGCCTTGAACACCGCGTCCGCTGCCACCCGAAAACGGTCCTCCCCTGTGAGCTCGTGCAGACGGAGGAGATTCAGCGCCGCGACGGAATTTCCTGAAGGCTCCGCGCCGTCGTAGTCGGGCTTGGGTCGCACCAGCAACACCTCGCCGTCGTCAGCGCTCGCATAGTAGCCCCCCTTCGGATCCATATAGTGTCGTTCGAGGACCTCTTGAAGGGACAGCGCCTCCAAGATCCACCGCGGATCCCCGTCCGCTTCGCTCAGGTCGAGTAACCCTTGGATAACGAAGGCGTAGTCCTCAAGCACGGCGAAGTTGGCGGGGGTTCCGTCGCGATAGGTCCGGAACAAGCGACCGTCGGGTCGGCGCATCTCGTTGAGCAAAAACGTCGCCACCGTCTTCGCGCGCGCCACATAGTCGGGGCGATTGAGTACAAATCCCGCCTTCGCGAACGCAGAGAGCGCGAGCCCGTTCCAGGCGGCGATCACCTTGTCATCACGCAGCGGCGCCGGGCGGGAGGCTCGATGCGTGTACAAGATGGCGCGGCCCTCCTTGAGCTTGTCCCGCAGCGCGGTCGTCGTGAGTCCCAACTCTTTCGCGATGACGTCGTCGCTGCGCCGCGTGTGGAGGATGTTGCGCCGCTCAAAATTTCCGCGACGACTGGTCTCATAGCGGGTTCGAAAGACCTTCGACAGGTCGACGCCAAGCACCGTGTCAAGCTCTCGCTCAGTCCAGGTGAAAAACCACCCCTCCTCTTCCTCCTTCGTCAACGGGTTGAGGCTGTCCGCGTCCGTCGCCGAGAAGAACCCCCCCGCGGGAGAACTCATCTCCTTCTCAAGGTAGTCGAGGGTGTCCGCCGCGACCTCACGCAACGATTCATCCCCTGTGGCCTGGGCCGTCTCCAAGAGCACCACCACGAGCTGTGCGTTGTCGTAGAGCATCTTCTCAAAGTGCGGAACGAGCCACTCTTTATCCACGCTGTAGCGATGGAAGCCCCCACCGATGTGGTCGTGCACGCCCCCCTCGCTCATCCGTTGCAGCGTCAGATGCGTCGCGCGGATCGCCTCCTCGTCCCCAGCGCGACGGCCGTAGCGGAGTAAAAAGCGGAGGTTCGCGGGGCGCGGGAACTTGGGCGCCCGACCGAATCCTCCCCACTCACGATCCAGGCGAGACACGACGGAGCGGCCCGAGCGAACGATGACGTCGGTCCCAGGAATCTCTGGAGACGGCGCCCCGGTGTTGGCGCGGGCGATGGCCATACTCACGCGTTGCGACTCTTGCAACACGTCCTCGGACTGGCTACTCCACGCGGCCTTCATTTGCTTAAGAATGGTGAGAAACCCGCGGCGAGATCCGCGGTCTCCGTCACGCGCGGGGACGTAGGTCCCGGCGAAGAAGGGGAGCTTGTCCGGCGTCATGATGACGGTCATGGGCCATCCACCCCGCCCCGTCATGCTCTGTACGGCCGACATGTAGACGTCGTCGACATCGGGCCTCTCCTCACGATCCACCTTGATGGCGACGAAGTGCTCATTGAGGTACGCGGCGATCTCTTCGTCCTCAAAAGACTCCCGCTCCATCACGTGACACCAATGGCAGGTGGAGTACCCCACCGACATCAACACCGGCTTATCTTCTTCGATCGCCCGCGCGAACGCCTCCTCTCCCCACGAATACCAGTTCACCGGGTTGTGCGCGTGTTGAAGCAGGTACGGCGAGGTCTCGAAGATCAGACGGTTCGTATACTTTGGGCCGCCCTCCGCCGTCCGATGTGAGGTGCGAGGTTCGTAGTCGGCGCCCATCGTGGCCACCTTGGCACCCAAGGTCGTCGCGAGCGCGGCGCTCGGAGACTGAATGCCGGGCAGCGGGGGCTGCGGCGCTGCGACAGCCTTCGCGGCCCCTGTGGTCTCCTCCTTCCGGGTGTCGTTGGACGCGGGGGGAGCGGGACAACCCATGATGAGCGCCAGCACGCACCATCCCCAGGCAGATCCCTTCCTCGTCTGCCGATGATCACGCCCCGCCACGGTGGATACACTACATCGCGCGAGGGTCGAGTCCAACTCCACCCGCAAAGAGCGTAGCCAGCGCCCTGGGATTCCCGCGACGATTCGGGCTAAAGTCGAGCCGCCACGTACGGCGCCGAGTGCCCCCATGCAGCCTCCTCTCCCTCCATCCCTCGTCGACGGCAAGACCTTCGTTGTCACCGGCGCGAATATTGGGCTCGGATTCGCGTGCGCCCAAAGCCTGGTACGAGACGGCGCCACCGTCATCATGGCGTGCCGCAACGAAGGACGCGCGCGCGCTGCCATGGACGCCATCGGTACCCACGCGCGCGGATCCACGAGATTTTACCCGCTCGACCTCGCGTCGCTCTCGTCCATCGAGCGCTTCGCCGACACCCTCCACGCAAACTTCGACACCATCGACGGGCTCTGCAATAACGCGGGCATCATGGCCGTCCCGCGCCATGAGACTGAAGACGGCTTCGAGCGGCAATTTGGCACCAATCACCTCGGGCATTTCGCGTTGAGCCTGCGCTTGCTGCCGCTCCTGCGCGCGAGTGAGGGCGCGCGGGTGGTCACCGTCACGAGCCTGGCACACCGCGCCGGGATCATCGATCTCGAAGACCTGCAAGGAGAGCGCCGCTACCGCCGCTGGGGAGCCTATGCGCAGAGCAAGCTCGCGAACTTGATGTTCGCTTTGGAGTTCGACCGTCGCTGCGCCCGCGAGAGTCTCGGCGTCTCGAGCCTCGCCGCGCACCCGGGCTACTCCGCCACGGGGCTCGTGTCTCCCCGCGCGAGCGAAGGCGGCCCGACGTGGCTCTCCTACCTGGGGGTCATCGGAAATTCTCTGGTCGCGCAGTCGGCGACCCTCGGCGCCCAGCCGATCCTGCACGCCTTCCGCAGTCACACTGCCCGCGGTGGGGACTTCTTTGGACCCGATGGCTGGGGGGAATTCGCGGGACAACCGTCCGCGTCCATCCCCTCGCGTCGCGCACGCGATCCAGGGCTCGCAGCCCGTCTCTGGGAGCGTTCCGAGCAGCTCACCGGGTTGTCCTTCCCGGGGTGTGCGTGAGCCGACTCGGTCACGCCCTCCGCGACACCCCTTCCGCGAGCGCGTGCGTCGCCCTCCTCCTGCTCGCGGGATGTGCCCCCCCGGCCCCCCAAGGTCCGCCACTCCTGGTTCCGAGAACTGATTCGAGGCCCGCCTCTACCCCGAGGCCGATCACTGTCCAAGACACAGAGGTGGAGGTGCGCGTCTTCGAGGGTGATACACCCATCGTCGCCGTTGCCATCGGGGCGCCGGAGGA
>CALKDV010000118.1 GCA_938084085.1 uncultured Nannocystaceae bacterium | reverse complement strand
CCACGCTGACGAGCGCGCCAGCCGACCGCGCCGAGCATCGTCGTAAGCAGCAGCATCACCGGCAAGTCCACGGGCAACAACGACGGCCCCAGGCTCGACACTGGGGCGAGCATCCCGGGCACCCCCAGTACGGCCAGGGTGTTGAATGTGTTGGATCCCACAATGTTCCCCACCACGAGCTCCGCCTCTCCTCGACGCGCGGCGAAGATGGTGGACGCCAACTCTGGCAGGCTCGTGCCGATGGCGACCACGGTGAGTCCGATGACAAAGTCGGAGACCCCGAGTGCTCGCGCGATGTCCGCCGCGCCCCACACCACACTCTTTGAACCCGCGAGCAACAACGCGAGCCCGAGCAGCACCGCGAGGCCGCTCTTCATCCGACCATCGGAGTGGTGATCTGCGTCGCCTGCCGCTCGCCCACGAGTTTCTCCCTCCGTCGCATGCCCGTGGACCGCTCGCTCATCACGCCGAACGCTGCGGATCAACACCACCATCATCGCGCCGAGGGCTGCGATGAGGAGCACGCCGTCGAACCGAGACAAGTTGCCGTCGTACAGCAGCGCCGTCGCCAAACCCGTCGTCACCAACAAGCGCGGGATCTCTTTACGGCCGGCCACCTCGGGGATAAGGAGCGGCGACACGAGCGCCCCAACGGCCAAAACCAGCCCGAGGTTTGCGATGTTCGAACCGATGGCGTTGCCGATGGCCAAGCCCGCGTCTCCTTGGAGGGCCGCGGTGGTCGACACGAGCAGCTCGGGGGCGGAGGTCCCCAGCCCCACCACAACCATCCCGATGATCATGGGGCTCATACCCAGCCTCGCAGCGAGACTGCTCGCTCCCGCCACGAATTTCCCCGCTCCGTAAATCAGCCCGACGATCCCAAGCACCACGGCCACCGCTGGATATAGATGCTCCATTCGCCCGCGAAGAATAACCGAGGACGGGGCCCAACTCTGCGGACTTGGGAGAAACCCGCGTTTGACGCACCTGGGCTAGTACGCGGGCACAGACCGGTGTATCCACGGTGTCGCCCGTGGATACCTCACTTGAACTGAGCTTTGTCATCCCCGTATTCGACGAGCAAGACTCGCTCGATCAACTTTTTCGTGAGCTATGCGAGGCCTGCGAGCGCGCGGATCGGACCTTCGAAGTCATCTTCGTCAACGACGGTAGTCGAGATGACTCGGGTGCCCGCCTTGACGCCCTCGCGGCCCGTGATGCGCGCGTGCGTGTCGTCCACTTCCGACGAAACTTCGGGAAGTCTCCCGCCCTCGCGGCTGGCTTCGAACGGGCAAAGGGCGCCGTCATCTTCACGCTCGACGCGGACCTGCAAGATGACCCAAAGATGATTCCGACGTTCCTCGCGGAGCTCGACAACGGGGCCGACCTCGTCTCCGGATGGAAAGAGCGCCGCCACGATCCGCTCGGGAAGACCCTGCCATCCAAAGTGTTCAACGGCGTCGTGCGCAGACTCTCGGGCCTCGAGCTTCACGACTTCAACTGTGGATTCAAAGCGTACCGCCGAGAGATCGCGGACGAAGTCACTGTCTACGGCGGACTCCACCGCTTCATGCCGGTGCTCGCGGCTGCGCGAGGCTTCAAGGTCGTGGAGGTAGTGGTGGAACACCGCGCCCGGCAGCACGGCGTGAGCAAATTCGGTGCGCGACGGTTTTTTGATGGCGTGCTCGATCTCATGACGGTCATGCTCGTCACCAGGTTTAGAACCCGGCCCCTCCACTTTTTTGGGGTCCCAGGCTTTGCCATGGGCACCGTTGGCTTCCTCGTCCTCGCCTACCTGGCGGTCCTCTGGACCCTCGGCGAGCCCATTGGGACCCGTCCGCTGCTGACACTCGGCGTGCTGTTGTCGCTGGGCGCGATTCAAATGGTGCTGCTCGGGCTGCTCGGCGAGCTGCTCGTTCGCACGACGATCCAATCGCGCGAGATATTTTCGATCCATCGCGAATCCGATGTCCCTAAAGATCCACGGGCCGCCGCGCCGCCGCCTCCCGCTGCCCAATCCCAATCCCAATCCCAATCCCACGAGGTCTCATGAGCGAGGTTCGACACGGCAATCGCCAAAAACACGAGAGCGGAAACCCAATTCAGCGCAAGCTGATCGAACACTTCCACACGCAGGCCGCGGCGCTCCTCGAGCACGCGGCGCCCGCCTCGCTGCTCGACCTCGGGTGCGGAGAAGGCTTCACCCTCGACGCCTTTGTCCGCGCCGGTGTGAAGTGTGACATGACCGGCATCGATCTCTCGCAAGACGCCCTGTCCTACGCCCGTGAGCGGCTCCCCGATGAGGTCTCCTTGGAGTGTGCGAACGCGACGACGCTCGCAAACGATGGCCGTTCTTTTGATCTCGTCGTCATGCTTGAGGTCCTTGAGCACATCGAGAACCCGAGCCAGATGTTTGACGTACTCGAGCGCCTCACCAACAAACACCTGCTGTTGTCGGTGCCCTGGGAGCCCTTCTTTTGTGGGCTCAACCTCCTGCGCGGGAAGAACATCGCGCGCTTGGGGAATGATCCAGAGCACGTCAACCATTGGACCAGAACGGGATTTCGCCGGTGGGTTTCAACGCGCTTCGACATCCTCGCGGCGCCCGTGGTCTTCCCGTGGACAATGGTCCTCGCCTCTCGCCGCGACGCGCAGCCCTGAGCGGACCCGATCCCGCGAAGCACGCATTTTAGGGCTCGACAACGCAAAGGGACACTGGCAATTTCGAGTCTCGCCGTGCGGCTCTTTCTGTCAGCCTTTTTCTGGATTTACCTGGGCGTGAGCCTCGCGGTCTTTTGGTTCGCGGTCGTCATCCCGTGGCTGTTCACCCTGCCGTTTGATCGGCGGCGGCGGTTCGCTCACTGGTACGCCTGCGTGTGGGCCAACCATTACATCAAGTTCTGTCCGTTTTGGGAGATGCACCACGAGGGGATCGAACATTTCGACAAGAACGAAGCCTTCGTGATCGTCGCGAACCACCAGTCTATCGCCGACATCATGGTGATGTTCACGACCTTTCGGCAGTTTCGTTGGGTCAGCAAACACACCGTGTTTTATGTCCCGTTCATGGGCTGGATGATGAAGATGGCGAACTACGTCGGGATCCGACGAGGTGACCCGAAGAGCCGAGAGAAGATGCTCCGCGCCTGCAAGAACCACCTCGCCATCGGTAACTCGATCATGATTTTCCCGGAGGGCACGCGCTCCGAAGACCAGCAGCTGCGGGCGTTCAAGCGAGGGGCGTTCCAGCTCGCTGTGGACACCGGCCACCGCGTGTTGCCCATTTTACTCGACGGCACCCACGACGCCCTCCCCAAGGACACGTGGATCTTCCGCAACGAGGGCAAGAGCGCCCTGAAAGTGCGGGCCCTCCCCCCCCTCGACCCGGCCGAGTTCAACAATGATCCCCAGCGCCTCAAGGAGGCCACCAAACGCCTGATGGCCGCCCAGCTTGAAGACATGCGTGCGGGCCCGCCCGTCGAGGGCGCTGAGCGGACCGCGCCCGGGTCCCGACCGAGCGACGCGACGACGCCCCGCGCGAACCGAGACAGCGAGCCAGCGCCGGGCTTCTCCCCGGGAGTCTGACCGCGACCGCTTGAGTCACCGGTCCCACGCGTCGCTGCCATTTTTCGTGGCGCCGTGGTGGAGGTATGCTCAGGCCGAATGAGCTCACCCCACTCGACAAACCCACTGCTGCACCCCACCGCCAAGATTCCGTTCAGCCATATTGAGCCGGGACACGTCACGGCCGCCATCACCACCCACATCGCGCGGGGACGCGATGCGATCGAACAAATTGTCCGACGCCACGCCGACACCGGCGCGACTCCAACCTGGGCTTCCCTCATGGACGCCTTGGACGCGGCGGTTCAACCTCTCGACTGGGCGGCGACGCTGGTGTCGCATCTCGACAGCGTCCGCTCCTCCGACGCGTTGAGCGCAGCCTACGCCGAGGTGCGCCCCGAGATCAGCGCCTTTTATGCCGACCTCCCCGTCCACGCCGGACTCTGGGCGCTCTTGTCCGCGTTGGCGGCGACCGAGGAGGCCAAGCACCTCGACCCCGTGCGCGCTCGAGCCCTCTCCAAAACCATCGATGAGTTTCGTCGCCACGGCGCGATGCTGTCCGACGAAGACAAGCGAGTGCTGGTCGAGACCGACCGAGCGCTGTCATCGGCCACCCTCAGCTTCTCGCAGAATGTGCTCGAGTCCACCGGCGCCTTCGCGCTCTACCTTGAAGATGACGGGCGCCTCGCAGGCGTCCCACCGCACGTCGTCGCCGCGGCCAAGCGCGCAGCGGCGGCCGACGATCACGAGGGATATAAGCTCACGCTGCACGCGCCCTGCGTCATCCCCGTGCTCACCTATGGGCAAGACCGAGGGCTCCGCGAGCAGCTTTGGCGCGCCTACAACCGCCGCGCCAGCGCCGGAGACGTGGACAACGCGCCGGTCATCTGCCGCATCCTCAGCCTCAGGAAGAAGAAGGCAAGCATGCTCGGATACGACGACTTCGCGGACCTCGTCCTCGAGGACCGCATGGCGGCCAGCGGAACCCGCGCGGCGGACTTCGTCGAAGAGCTTCGCGCGGCCAGCGTCGACGCCTTCGCCAACGAGCGAGAGCAACTCGCAACGTTCGCCCGCGCACGCGATGGCGACGCTGTCGCCCCCCTTCGGCCATGGGACGTCTCGTACTACGCGGAACTCCTCCGCCAGGCGCGGTTCGATTTTGATGGAGAGCAACTTCGCCCCTACTTCTCCGCTGAGAGGGTGCTCGAGGGGCTGTTCAACACGGTGGAGCGGCTGTATGGGGTGCACGTGCGCCCCGCGGAAGGCGTCGACGTCTGGCACCCATCGGTGCAGACCTACGAGCTGTTCGACGGTGAGAAGAAACTAGGCCGATTTTTCGCCGATCTATACCCCCGCGATGAGAAGCGTGGCGGCGCCTGGATGCATGGACTCGCCCTCGAGTCCGAGTTCCCAACCGACGCGGCCGGGCACCTTGGGCTCATCTGCGCGAACGTAACCGCCCCGAGCGAGGGATCCCCGGCGCTGCTCGATCATCAAGAAGTAGAAACTCTCTTTCACGAGTTTGGCCACCTGATGCACCACCTGCTTACTGAGGTGCCCATTCGAAGCATGGCGGGCACCAACGTCGCGTGGGACTTTGTAGAGCTGCCCTCCCAGATCATGGAGAACTGGTGTTGGCACGGCGAGGGGCTCCGCACCTTCGCCAAACATCACGAGACCGGCGCAGAGATTCCCGAGGAGTTGTTCTCTCGCCTCCTCCGCAGCCGGACCTTCCGCGGGGCCAGCCAGATGATGCGACAGTTGGGGTTCGCGTCCCTCGATCTCGCGCTGCACCGCGATTTCGACGCGAGCCAGGCCTCCCCCGAGGCGCTCCTCGCCTTTTGTCGAGCGCGCCTCGACCCCTTCTCGACCACCGCGTTACCGAGCGACGAGTCCATGATCTGCGCCTTCAACCACCTGTTCTCAAGCGCGACTGGCTAC
>CALKDV010000117.1 GCA_938084085.1 uncultured Nannocystaceae bacterium | reverse complement strand
GATCTCCTCCCGGGATGCGTCGAAGCGGAAGCACGCGCCGCGTAGAAATTCAAAGACGCTGACCCCCTCCCCATGAGGCTCGTGCTGTGGCAGCCACCCAACCTTCTCCGCGCGTCCCCTCGGTGTCGCCGTGAGCAGGTTCTGCTCGCCACAGAGGATCGTCCCGCTGAGTTCTCGCTCGAGCCCGAGGACCGCTCGCAGCAACGAGGTTTTGCCGCTGCCGTTTGGGCCAACCAGCGCGATCATCCGAGACGACTCCAACCGAAGCTCCGGCACCCGCAGTCGCGGCCGCTCTCGACCCGCGAGCTTGATGTCTTTGAGGACCAGCGGCGCGGTCATCTCGCCTCCTTCGGTGCGGCGGCCCCAAGGGCACCGAGGGCGCCTCGTAGGCGAGCCGCGAAGGTGATCACGCCGGGCCCCTCGACGAGCGCCCCCTCGTATCCAAGCACGTCGACCGCTCCCGTGCGCACCGCTGTGAGCGGCGTGAGCGCTTCGAACTGCCCAAGGATGCGGCGCCGACTCGGCATGTCGATCTCTCGATTCGAGATCAACAGCACGATGTCAGGATCCACCGCGATCAACTGCTCGGCGCTGACTTGAGGCGGTCCCTTGACCGCGTCTGGGAACGCGTTCCGATAGCCGGCGCCGTGAAGCGCCGCGCCGTGAATTGAGTTCGGCTTCACGAACCAAAAAGTCCCATCGAACGCCTCCCCGGCGTCGAGAATCAACGCGACTCGAGCCCCTGAAGCGGGGCCGACCTCCGGCAACGCCACCTCCAGATGGCTGGCGAGTCCCTTCGCCGCCGCCTCCTTCCCCAGGAGCGAACCTAAAATGAGCGTGCTCTCCACGAGCTCGGTAGGTGTGCTCCATGGCAGCACCCGCACCGCGGCGAGCTTGTGGAGCACATCGGACCACTGCAACTG
Organism: uncultured Nannocystaceae bacterium; assembly: GCA_938084085.1. Taxonomy (GTDB): domain Bacteria; phylum Myxococcota_A; class Polyangia; order Nannocystales; family Nannocystaceae; genus JAAZXR01. Next base: position 3,698 of record CALKDV010000117.1, on the reverse strand, counting down.
CATCTTGGGACCCACGATGGTCAAGCCCCCCGCCTGGCTCAAGGAGGCGAGTTTCTCAACATTGAGCGTGAGCGCAGAGCCGACCCGAGGAAGTTCATTCATCCCCTTTGGAAGCTCACAGTAGTCGCTCACGGCCACCAGGCTCGACGCTCCACCGAGGGCTGCGACCGTCGCCGTCACCCCCGGGGAGAGGCTCACGAGCCGCAGCTTCGTCGCTCGCACCTCGCTTGGGGCGGAGCCCGAGGAGCACCCTGCCACGACCAAGATTATGGTCAGGCATACGGCGGCCGTGAGAACGCGCCAGAGTCGATGTCCGGGAACTGTGGGCATCCTTCGAATTGTGGAGGGTACCGCCATCCATCACCGGACGAAGCGACGGTTTCCGGCTCTCGCCACGGCACCCTCCAAAAAGCGCGAACTCCGCTCTCGCGCCAGGAGCGCCGGAATGACGGGTCGTACCGAGGGGTATACAGGTCCATGTCCTTCCTCGCGAACCTGCTCTGGCTTGTCACGGGTGGCATTGTTGTCAGCCTCGCCTACGCGCTGGTCGGCCTCGCGCTTTGCATTTCGATCATCGGCATCCCGCTCGGAATTCAGAGCTTCAAGCTCGCGGCCCTCAGCTTCGCTCCCTTTGGTCGCGAACTCGATCCCTTTGAACACAGCCTGGGACCTTTCACCATCGTCATCAACGCGATCTGGCTCGTGTGCGTGGGCCTCGAGATCGCGTGCGCCCACCTGGTGTTCGCGTTGATCTGCGCGATCACCATCATCGGAATTCCGTTCGCGGTCCAGCATGTTAAGCTGGCGGCCCTCGCCCTATGGCCGTTCGGAAGAGCTTTTCGAGATTCGTAGCACCAGGCGTGCTGCTCGTCTTGGTCGCCTGCTCGAAGGCCTCCGAGCGCGGAGCCGATCCCCGCGCGACCCCGGAGGTGACGCCCACCGCCCACGCCGCGACGTCCGTCGTCACACCCGCCGTCACACCACTCTTGTTGCCGCCGTCGCCTTCCGCGGTCGGGCCTCGATTCGCGACAGGGACTGACATCCCCACCCTGACGTGGACTCAGGCGTCGGCCGCAGGGTCCACGGTAACGATTCTCCTCTCCCAACAGTCGAAGCATGGATGGACCGCCCCGCGAGTCATGGCCCAAGGACCTCGCATCCTCGCGAACTGGGCAGATGTGCCCGCAGCCCATCAACTCCCCTCTGGCAAATGGATCTTGGCCTATCCCGAGCGCCGTCGTGAGGGCGGGCGAGACTACGGAATGGTCGTAGCGCGCTTTGATCGGGCGTTCCAACCACTCGGAGAGTGGACCCCCGACGACGTGACGCGAGGACCCGAGACTGGCTTCGTCGACGTTGTCGGCGACGCCGACGGCGCGACCCTCTTCTGGCTTGATGGGCGACAGATGGAGCCCCACGACCAGTCCACCGGAACAGCTCCACCCGAGCGCTCCGGTCACTCCATGTCGAGCAAGCACGGCGGACATGGCGCGGGGGTCATGACCCTCCGCGCCCTCCATGTCGACGGCGAAGGACACCCTGACGGGGCGTCCACGATGGTGGACGAGCGCACCTGCGAATGCTGCAAACTCGACGGCGCCATGGGACCGTTGGGACCATGGGTGGCCTATCGTGACCGTGATGCGGCGGAGCGACGCGACATCCGAGTGACCTCCATACGCCTCGCGCCGACCTCGCGCGAAGCTGAGGTGCCGGCCCTGACGATCACGACATCGCTTGAGGTCCATCGCGACGGATGGACGATGCCCGGGTGTCCGGTCAACGGTCCCGCACTCTCGAGGAGCGGCGACCAAATGTTCTCCGCGTGGTACACGGCGGCTGACGGGGAGCCCCGAGTGTGGCTGGCTCACAGCCCAGCCCACGCCCCGAGCTTCAGCACCCCGCGACGCGTCGACCTCGGCAAGCCCGTCGGCCGAGTCGACTTACTCGCGCTCGACGGCGGGGAGCTCGTGGTCACATGGATCGAAGGAGACCCCGCGCGACCAGGACGAGGACGACTCCTTGGCCGACTCGTATCGCGCTCCGGTGAGCTCGGTCCACCGCTCCACCTCCATGACGTAGGGATCGGTCGCGACTGGGGCTTCCCCCGCGCCAGTCAACACGCGGGCCATGTGAGCTGGATCTGGACGCACGCCGACGGCCCTCATCTCTCCCTTAAGGGGGTGAGCCTCTCCGCCCAAGAACTCCGCTCCGCATCCAGCGGCCACGCCTTGTCACCACAGCCAAAGAGCGTAGGCTGATCCGATGAACGCGCGCGCACATGTCACCGCGTGGCTCGAACGCCGCGGACAAGTAGCCTTCGCCGCCTACGCGATCCCGGCAGCCTTTGGGGCGTACTTTTGTATGTACGCGGTCCGCAAGCCCTTCGCCGCGGGCGACTTTGAAGGAGAGCTCTACGGCGTCGACCTCAAGATCCTCTTGGTGATCTCGCAGGTCCTCGGCTACGCGCTGAGCAAGTTCATCGGCATCAAAATCGTCCCGGAGATCTCCGCGCCCCGTCGCGCGACCTCGCTGCTCGTACTGGTGGGCCTCGCGGAGCTCGCGCTCGTCGGCTTCGCGCTCGCTCCCGATCCTCTCAAGCCGCTGGCCATGTTCTGCAACGGGCTCCCGCTGGGCATGGTGTGGGGTCTGGTGTTCGCTCACCTCGAAGGGCGCCGGAGCTCGGAACTGCTCGGCGCCGGGCTAAGCACCAGCTATATCGTCGCGAGCGGAGTGGTGAAGACCGTCGGCCGCGCGCTCACCGACAACGCCGGCGTCGCCGAGGTGTGGATGCCGGCGACCACAGGTCTGTTATTTCTCCCGCTGTTTGCCCTGTGCGTCTGGTTCCTCTCGGCCCTCCCCGCTCCGAACGAGGCGGATATTCGCTCGCGGACCCGACGCGCGCCGATGGACGCCGACGCGCGCCGCAGCTTCTTTGGTTCCTTCGCCCCAGGCCTGCTGCCACTCACCGCGCTGTATATATTTTTAACCGCGTTCCGTGATTTTCGCGACAACTTCCAGCGCCAACTCTTCGATGAACTCGGAATCCACGAGGCCTCTGCCTTCGCCCAAACCGAGACCATCTCCGCCTTCGCCGTGCTTGTGGTTTTGGCCGCGATCTACGCCGTCCGCAGCAACCGCCGCGCCGTGTTCTTGATCCACGGCGTGATGCTGGCGGGGATGTTCTTGCTGCTTGGGTCCACCGTGGCGTGGCAGCGCGGGGCGATCTCAGGGCTCACCTGGATGAGCTGCGTCGGTGGCGGACTCTATCTTGCCTACGTGCCCTACGGCTGCGTTCTCTTCGATCGCATCATCGCCGCAACCCAGGTCGTCGCGACCTCCGTGTTCATGATCTACGTCACCGATGCCATGGGCTACCTCGGATCCGTCGGGATCTTGCTCTACAAGAACTTTTTTGCCGGCGAGCGTTCCTGGCTCGATTTTTATCAAGACGCGGCCATCGCCACGGCGGTCGCGGGGATCGTGGGCTTCGTCCTCAGCGCGCTCTACTTCGCCCGCAAACTCCCTCGGGAGGGAGCTGCTGCCTCGAACAACTAGACCGAGAACGAGCTGCCGCAACCGCAGCTGCCCGTGGTGTTCGGATTGTTGAACTTGAATCCGGCACCTTGGAGACCGTCGACGTAGTCGATCTCCGTTCCCATCAGGTACATAAAGCTCATCTGATCGGAGACGAGGTC